>NZ_JBEPPM010000014.1:0-127446 GCF_040547315.1 Arthrobacter sp. UYP6 | reverse complement strand
TGTAACCGAAGAAACCGCGACTGTTTTGGGCAGGCGCATCCGGTTTGGGATTCTACTGCCGGTGCGGACCGGCAGCGATTTCCCAAAAGGTGCG
The DNA here is from genome assembly GCF_040547315.1 of Arthrobacter sp. UYP6. Classification (NCBI taxonomy): domain Bacteria; kingdom Bacillati; phylum Actinomycetota; class Actinomycetes; order Micrococcales; family Micrococcaceae; genus Arthrobacter; species Arthrobacter sp. UYP6. The sequence goes on along the minus strand of NZ_JBEPPM010000014.1, from coordinate 127,352 downwards.
CGGAAGCCCAAAGTGGTAGCGGATCCGGGTGCGGGGTTGCCCAAAGGGTGCGCGGAAGCCCAAAGTGGTAGCGGATCCGGGTGCTGCGTTGCCCAAAGGGTGCGCGGAAGCCCAAAGTGGCAGCGGATCCGGGTCCCGGGTTGCCCAAAGGGTGCGCGGAAGCCCAAAGTGGTAGCGGATCCGGGGCCAGGAGCACCTGACCCGGCAGGCCGCCCGGCTGAATGCGGACGGCCGGGGTTAGCAGGGAAAATGCCCTAGGCGACCACAAGCTCCGTTCCGTCAGCCTTATGGTCGGCCATCGCTACGCTTTGGATGGCCGGGTCCTCGTAGGTGTTCCAGTAATAGGTCATGGTCCGGGACGAGAAAAGACCGGTGTAGACGGTCTTTTCAAACTCCCCCGAGCCCATGGCGGCGCAGCCCTCCACCATCGCAACCTGTTGCAGGGTGTGGAACGCGCGGCTGACGTTTTCCTCTTCGGTGGTCTTGTCCGGGTAGTGCGCGTTGACGTAGGCCGCACGCACAAACCGGGACGGCGAGTAGTAGTCACCGGGAATCCCCCGCATGAGCGACCCCGAGCCGAACGGAACCAAATGCGCCTGACGGAGCACCACCTCCGCGGGGAACTCGGGCGACGCATTGAGGTAATTGCGCAGATTCTCGTGGTGCCAGTTAAAGCCGGGCTGGTTGGCCAGGACGTCGACGTCGTCATGGAAGATCTGCATGCCCTCGCTCGTGTACTCCACCACAATGGCCCGCTTCGAGTCGCCGATGATCCAGTGCAGCAGCGAGCTCGCATACGTCTCGTTGATGGGCCTGTCCACAATGGCAACGTTGGCCAGTGCGGCCTCGACCTCGTCCACAGAAGCGAACTGGGAGGCCACCCACAGCGGAAACTCGAACGCGGGGACGTTTGTTTTACCCTCCACCGGACCCGCTGCAGACTGCGCGTACCCCGGGAAGTTCAGGCCCGCAACAGCCAGTCCCGCGTCATTGCCGCAGTCGAAGTAGAGCGGTGTGTCCTCCTGCACAATCCCCATGCCGATCACGGCGTGCGCAATGCTCGGCACCGCACCGAACGGCGACTTGGTGCCGTACCCGGTGGGAGTCAGCACCACCCGTTCCCCGTAGCCGCTGGTCCAGTCGAGGTTACGTGCGAGATAAAGGTTGCCACTGCCGTCCGAGTACCTAATGCCTGTACACATGTGGATGCTCCCTGTTATGGAGAAGCCCTGGAAGAGCTCCGCGTGATCTGTGGGCCCTAAGCCTGAGTGCCGTCAAGGAATTACGGAGCCGGTCGCCCGGCTCGTCATCTCCCTGCCCGTTTCAGCTTAAGTCCGGACCCTCTGTCCGCGGCAGGCATGCTCGCCAAAGTTGGACTCCGCATCCGTATTCAACAGTCCATTACGCCTCAGCTGTCACCTGTCACCGATAGTGGAGAACAGACCCGTAAAGGTTGTCCCAGCGGCGGAAAGCTGGCCAATAAAGTCAGCCGCGGCAGTATTGGTGACGCGGCGTCGGCGTAGCTGTCGAAGTACAGATCGATCGCCCGGTGGGCCGGGGTGGGCACCCAAAGGCAGCGGACCGATTACCGGGGCGCCGCAGCCATAACTGTGCGGCGCCGCGCCCAGAGCAGCACCGGAACGAGCATTAAAGCTAAGATGCCGCCGGACAGGGAGAGTGTGGCGTAGCTGGTACCGGCCATGACCACACCGGACAGCATGCCGCCGCCGGCCCCGGCAAGGGCCACCAGCACATCGATTTTGCCCTGCACCCGCGGACGGATGTCGGCTGCGGTGTTATCGACCACCAGCGCGGTGCCGGCGATGAGGCCAAAGTTCCAGCCCAGTCCCAGCAGTGCCAGAGCAAGCATTAGCAGGCCCAGCGAGTCTCCCGGTGCAAGGGCCGCCGTGACACCGGCAAGCAACAGGGTCACGCCCGCAGCCACCGCCATCGGTGTGCGCCCCACCCGATCCACGAGGATCCCGGTCACGAGCGAGGGCAGGTACATCGCACCAATGTGCACCCCGATCACCAGGCCAACATCGGCAAGGCCGTGGTGGTGGACCCGCATGTGGACCGGGGTCATCGTCATGATCGCCACCATCGCAATCTGGGTCAGCACCATCACGGCCGCACCCACATACACCCCGGTTGCCGGTCTCCCCGACACCGGCACCGGGCCCGGGACACCCGCGGCAGCGGCGTCGTCATTGGCTGCGAGCGCGCCGCCCCTCAGCCGACGGGCCAGGAGGAACGGATCGGGCCGCAGAAAGATCAGGAGCACGACGCCGGCGGCAAGGTACGCTGCACCGGCCAGCAGGAAGGGACCAGCCAGGGCGGGAATCCCCAGTCCCGTAGCAAGGCTGCCCATGGGGGTGACCAGGTTAGGGCCAGCCACCGCACCCACCGTCGTGGAGACCATCGCAATACTGATCGACTGCCCCCGCCGGGCCGGAAGCGCCAGATCGGTTCCGGCATACCGCGCCTGCAGATTGGTGGCGGTTCCCGCCCCGTAGACAAAGAGGGCAATAAAGAGCAATACCGGACTGCCGACGACGGCGGCACCAACCACTCCGAAGGCGCCCACGCCGCCCGCGGCAAAGCCCGCCCCAAGGCCCACGCGCCGTCCCGACCGTTGGGTCAGCTGCCCCACCAGGTAGGCAGTCAGCGCGGAGCCAAGGGTGAAGAGCCCGGCGGGAAGTCCGGCAAGGCCGTCCGATCCCAGCATGTCCTGGGCCAGCAGCGCACCTACCGTGACTCCGGCGGCCAACCCGGCCCCGCCGAGGATCTGGCTGAGAACAACTACCGTCAGAGTCCGGCGCTGGACGCGGACGCGGGTCGCCTCGTCGAGGGCCTTCAGTCCGGCTGCGGCTTGGGGCGCGTGTTTCATACCCCGAGGATAGTTTGAAAGACCCACCTGCGATGGATGCCCCGCCCACCACCGGCATCACCCTGCCATATTCACCTCGATGCCGAGTCCCTGCCGGAGCGCCGCGTCGTAGAGCAGGCGCCCAATGGCCACATCCTGCATACCGATCCCCACGGAGTCGAAGAGGGTGATCTCCGTTTCGCTTCGGCGGCCGGGACTCTTACCCGCAACAACGTCACCCAGTTCTCCCCGGATGTGGTCCAGCGATATCGCCCCCTCGCTGACCGCCATCAACAGGTCTCCCGATTTCTCCGCGGCGGTGGCAATGCGGTCCACAAAGAGGCTGGACCGGGCAATTCCGGCGGAATCGATCTCGCGGTGGGTGGGCCGGGGGCGCGCCCCGACAGCGTTCACGTGCGCCCCCGGGGGAAACCACTCGCCCCGCACCAGGGGATTCACCGACGGCGTCAGCGTGCAGAGGATATCTGCGCCTTCCACTACTTCCTGCACGCTCGCCGCGGTGATGACATGGACGGGCTGGTGGGCTACTTTGGCCCGGAATGCTTCCACGGTGGCGCTGCTGCGTGACCACACCATGACGGTGTTTATCGGCAGCACGGCGAGCATGGCTTCGACATGCGCGACGGCGAGGGCACCTGCGCCGATAAGTCCAAGAGTGGTGCTGTCCGGCCGGCCAAGATACCTGCTGGCCACCGCACTGGCGGCAGCCGTCCGCACCCGTGTTGGCACCCGCCCGTCCAGCAGGGCCAGCGTTTCCCCGGTCTGCTGATCTGCCAGCACAATGCTGGAGCGCTGGCTGGGCAATCCGACGTCGAGGTTCCCGGGAAGGTCGGAAAGGAGCTTCGCTCCGGCCAGCCGCTGCGCGTCAGCGAGCCCGGCCATCACAAGGTAGCGCCCCTCGGAGGAGGGCAGCTGCATGGAGGTGGGCGCCGGCTGACAGGCATCACCCGTGGCGATGGCCGCGAAAGCCTGCTCGACGGCGGTGATGGTGGCCGGCATGTCGGCCAGGGTTTCAAGAACTGAAGCGGTCAGGATGAGCGTCATGGATTCCTCGGATGGTTGGCACTGGCGGGTTGCGGAAGATCCCGGTTGCGGGTTCTCGGGCCGGGACGCGGCACTGCCTCGCTCGGCAGCCGGCCGCGGAGGTACGCAAGGGAGGCAGAACGCCCCCGTTCCACATGGGCGCCCGCCAATGCTTCGGCAAGGGCCGGCTGGCCGGCAGCAATGGCGTGGACCAGTTCGGCGTGCTCATCCCACATTCCCGGCGTATCGCGCTCGGGAGTGAGACGGAACAGCCAGCGGACACGGCCGTTGAGCAGGCTGGACATCCGCCGCAGCAGGTCGTGGTCCGCCAACCGGACAATCCCCTCGTGCAGGTCGGAGTTCCGTCCGGATGCCTGCTCCCCCGGAATGCCGGTGCGGGCACACTCGAGGTCCGCCAGCAGGTTTTCAGGGCTCGCACCGGCAGCAACCCGACGCGCGGCACACGCTGCCGCAAAGGGCTCCAGCCGTAGCCGAAGGTCGAACACTTCCTCAGCATCCCGAAGCGTGAACGTGTGCACAACGCTTCCGCGCCTGGCTTCAGAATGGATGAACCCCTCCGCCTCCAGCAGGGGCAGCGCCTCCCGCAGAGGGATGCGGGAGACCTGCAGCTCCGCCGACAGCTCACGTTCATTCAGTTTGCTGCCGCCCGGCAGCCGGCCGGAGATGATCCGTTCCCGCAGCGCGTCCGCCACCTGCTGAGACAGGCTGGCTTCCACCCTTGACGGTTCCAGGTCCTCCATGGGGATCCTCCTTGCCGTCGATACTCAGTGCTATTTGGTATGCCAATGATGCACTTTTCTGACTGAAAATACCAATAATTCCTTGTTTGGTATTCAGAACGGGTTCCATACCCCGAAAAGCCGGTTACACTGGCGGGGCATCTGACCTCCGCCTCCACCAAAAGAAGGGCATCGACGTGAATATCTGGGCACCATTGACCGTGGGCAGGGATCTGTTCCGGCTCCCCCGCAACACCGGGCTTTGCAGCTTTCCTGCCATCGGGGGAGCAAAATGACCGTTATTCTCCGGAACGTCCGCCCCTGGGGCGGCGAGGGCGCTGATGTGGTGCTTGACGGCGGATCGATCGCCGCAGTGAGGCCGGCGGCCTCAGATCCCGCCGGCAGCGGGACGCCCGATACCGCCGAACCGCCGGCCGCCGTCGTCGTCGAAGGCCGCGGCCGAATCCTGCTGCCCTCCTTCTCCGACGTCCATGTGCACCTTGATTCCACCAGGATTGGCTTGCCCTTCCGCCCGCACACCGGATCGCCCGGCGTGTGGAACATGATGCTCAATGACAGGAACAACTGGCGCAGCGCAGAAGCGTCGATTGCCGACCGCACCACCACCTGCTTGGCAGCGATGATTGCCCGCGGCACCACTCGGGTCCGCAGCTATGCCCAGGTGGATAGTGATGCCGGGCTGGAGCGGTTCGAAGGCGTCCTTGCGGCCCGTGAAGCCCACCGGAACCGGGCAGATGTTGCGGTCATAGCGTTCCCGCAGGCGGGCCTGCTTCGTGAACCGGGCAGCGCAGAAATCCTGGAGGAGGCCCTGCGGCTGGGTGCCGACGTGGTTGGCGGCATCGATCCCTGCGCCCTGGACCGGGATCCGGTCCGGCACCTGGATATCGTCTTCGGCCTCGCCCAAAAGTACAGCGTCCCGGTGGATATCCACCTGCACGAGCCCGGCCAGCTGGGCCTGTTCAGCGCCCAGCTGATCCTGGAACGCACCAAGGCGCTCGGCATGCAGGGACTGGTGACCATTTCCCACGGTTACGGCTTGGCGGAGCTGCCCGAGAACCAGCTCCGGGAACTCCTCGAAGACATGGCGGCTTTGGACGTCTCGATGGCCACCATCGCCCCTGCCGGGGCGCCGCTGCCGCTGCGGCAGCTGGCGGCGGCCGGGGTCCGGGTAGGCCTGGGGCAGGACGGGCAGCGGGATTACTGGTCCCCGTACGGGAATGCGGACATGCTGGAGAGGACCTGGCAGCTGGCTTTCACCAGCAAGTTCCGGTCCGACGAGCTGGTTGAACACTGCGTTGCGGTAGCCACCATCGGCGGGGCCAGCGTGATCGACCCCCAGGCGCAACGCTTGTCCTCCGAGGCGGACCGCCCCGGACTCACGGTGGGAGACCCCGCCGAGCTGGTCCTGGTTGAAGGCGAAACGGTGACGGCGGCGGTCATGGACAGGCTGCCCGGCCGCACCGTCATCCACCGCGGTCATGTGGTGGCTGAAGGCTTGGAGTTGGTATGAGCCTCTTCAGGCTTCGGTCCTGAGAGGCTGCGATACCGCAGGAGCAGCGTGTCTGCGCCCCGCAGGACGTGCGCCAGTTCCAGCCGGTGCGGTGTGAGCTCCGGCGTTCCCGCCGTGATGCGGGTGGAGTTCCCCGCCGCCAGCAGCGGACTGACCGTCAGGCACAGGTCATCCACCAGGCCCGCATGCTGGAAGGAGGCGAAGAGCCTCGGCCCGCCTTCGCAGAGCACCCGGTGAAACCCGCGGTCCGCGAGAACCGCGGCCGCCCGGTGCGGTTCCAGTGTCCGCTCCCCCGCCACAACGACGTCGGCAACCCGCTCCAGCGCTGCCTTCCGGTCCGCCGGGGCGGAGTCAACTGTCAGGATCAGCGGGCGGACAGGAGCCTGCCGGAACAGCGGGCCCTCCGGATCCAGGTCCAGGGCGCCCGAGACGACGGCAAGTCCCGGATGAGGTGCCATTGCGCGCGAGGCACGCCAGGACTGCGCGTCCGGATCCAGGAGTTCCCCGGAGTACCCCTCGGCGCGCACTGTTCCCGCCCCCACCAGAATGACGTCGGCGGTGCGCCGCAGCAGCCCGAACACCCGGTGGTCCGCACCGTCCCCGAGCCCGCCGGAACGGCCGTCAATGGCTGCTGCGCCGTCCACCGAGACCACAAAATTGAACCGGAAGTGCGGGCGGTCCGGCGGGGCTGCGGGGAAATCCCAAGCGTAGGCAGCCAGCAGTTCGTCGTCGCTGAGCGCACCCGCGGAGCCGGCGGCGGTGATGGGTGCGCTGATGGGTGCGCTCATGGGTGCACTCATGCGCCCGCCGCCGCGTTGGAGTCGCCCATATTGTGACGGAGGTAGGCGGGCGCCCGCCACCCGAGGATGGCCTCGGTCATCCGGATGGCACTGGAGGCGGCGGGTACATTGTGCATCCGAAGGATCCTGGCACCGTTCATGATGCTGGCGACCCCCGCGGCCAGAGAGCCCTCCACACGGTCCGGTTTCGCTGCATCCAGAGTTTCGCCGACAAAGTCCTTGTTGGAGACCGCGGCCAGCACCGGATAGCCCAGCGCTGCAATCTCCGCGAGCCGGCGGGTGAGTTCGAGTGAGTGGAGGGTGTTTTTGTTGAGGTCATGGCCGGGGTCAATGATGATCTTTTCCGGTGACACACCCAGCTCCTGTGCGTAGTCGCTGCGCCTGCGCAGGAACTCCGCCACCTCCGCCACCACGTCACCGTACTGCGGGGCCGGATACGCCGTGCGGGGAGCGGCAAGGCTGTGGGTGATGACCAGATGCACGCCGCCCTGAGCTGCCACCCGGGCCAGATCCGGGTTGGAGAGGCCAGTGGTGTCGTTAATGACGGTGGCGCCGGCTTCAATCGCTGCTTCGGCAACTGCAGGCAGGAACGTATCCGCGGAAATAATCACGTCACTGCTCTCCCTGACAGCCCTGATGACCGGAACCACCCGGGCGGTTTCCTGCGCGGCGTCCACCGCTGGACCCGGTGCGAACGGAACGCCGCCTATGTCCACCCAGTCCGCGCCGTCGTGCACTGCCTGCACCGCCGCCTCCACCGCAGCACCCAGCGCAAACGTGCGTCCGGCGTCGTAGAACGAGTCCGGAGTGCGGTTAATGATGGCCATCAGCGCAACCCGGCGGCGGAAATCAAGGGTGCGTGCCCCGATGCGGTGGACCGGGTGCAGGAGCGGCGGTTCGTAGGCTCCGGCCTGCACGGACGTGACGGGAATGCCTTCTGGGCTGCCCGTTGTGGCACCGGGACGGTGTGCAGCGCGGTTCAAACTCATATTTGCATCCTACGGTGGCCCCGGGTGACAGCGGCTCCCTCACAGTGCTGCAGGCAGTTTGGCCGATCACGCGGGCTCGCTCGTCCGGGGTGCACTGCTTGAGGCGGTCCGGCGCGGCATTGTCCTGATTCTGGGCCCGGTGCTGGGTGGCCTAACGGCAACGGTTCTGGCCGCGACCACCCGGCCTGGGACGCGTCCGGAAGCTCGGCTACGTCCCGGTCGACTTCGGCAACCGGCCCGACGCCGGGGTGGCGAAGGACATTGACGCGCGGCGCAGGGCGTTTCTTTCCTGGCCGCGAACCCGGGAGTGATTCCGTCACCGGGACATGTCAAACTCTTTAATGCGCCGGGCGGTTGCCGGGCTGGCCCATGACCGCGGCTTGTCCGTGGCACTGAAAAACGACCTCGACCAGATCCCCGACCTTGTGGATGATTTTGACTTTGCCGTCAACGAGGAGTGCGTCCTGTACACCGAGTGCAATGCCTACATCCCCTTTGCGGAGGCCGGCAAAGCCGTCCTGCACGTCGAATATGAAGGCCCCCTGGACTTCTGCGCCGAGTCCCGGGAAAGAGGACTTTCCTCAATGCTCAAACCCTTGGACCTCGGGGCGGCCAGAGAACCCTGCTAGTGCCCACGCGCAGCGGACTTCCGTTGCGCCCGCTGCAATGTAGCGTGTAAGAAACACACCGTCTCACCGGCCGCCGCACCCCGAATGTGCTCATTTATCCGAATGGACTCACCGATGACGCATCAGTTCATGGCCTCGGAAGTCGTCGCCGACCGCACATCCGACGCTGCGCTGATCGGAGCTGTGACCGTGGGATCACTGGCTGCACTGGTCAGGCTCTTGACGGACAATGCCCTGACGCCGGTTGTCATCGAAGGACTCTGGGCGGCCCTACCGGTCGCCTTGATTCTTCTGTCCTATGTGCTCACTGCAGCTCGGGAGCGCCAGGCCGGGATTCGCCGGCAGCGCGGGGCTCTGGCAGCCTTGACAGGCCTCGCCGCCCTCTCTGTTCCCTTTTTCTGGAGCGCGATTTTCACTCCCGTCTACGGGATTGCATTGGTCCTGCTGGCTGTTAGGACGCGGTATACACCCACAGCTGCCTTCGGTGCGCTGACACTATTTGCCTCCTTGTACGTGGGATTCCTGACGGTCCCGCAGGCTGTGTTTCTATTTGCACTGCTGGTCGTGGCTGGTGCGGCAAATACGATCCGCATGGAACGTGAATCTCGCCGCCACGCGCCGCGCCCTGGCATGGACCGCCGGTGATGTAGCCGCCACCGAAGAGCTGCGGATGGCCCTGCGACGAGCGCAGGCAGTTGGCGGGCGGGCGGGCGGCGACCTGCCGGGTGGGTAAAGCCAGCCGGGTGGGTAAAGCCAGCCGGCGGCTTCAGGTTGCCATGCGGACCAGGACGTTGCCCCTGTGCTCTCCTCGGAGGAGGGCATCGAGTGCCTCAGGCGCGCTCTGGAGCCCGCCGCCGATGATGGTGTGAGGAAAGACCAGTTTGCCTTCCGAGAGCCATCGGCCATAGTGCGTTCCCCACGCGGCAAGCTGTTCCGGAGTGTGCAGCGTCGAGAAGGGGCGGATGTTCAGCTGCTTGACGATTGCCGTCATGATGTCCAGGCGAGGGAAGCCGCCCATCCCGCCGTCGACCTGCCCCGCAAGCGTGCCGCACAGGGCAAACCGGGCCTTGGGCGACGCAGCTTGCACGGCTGCCTCGAACTGAGCGCCGCCCACGGTGTCAAAGAAGACGTTGATGCCCTCGGGCGCCAACTCGGCCAGCTGTTCCAGGACCCGGCCGTCGCGATAGTTGATGGCAGCATCGAAGCCCAAATCCTCCACCAGATACCTGGCTTTCTCGGCGCTGCCTGCACTGCCGATCACAATCCGCGCGCCGAGCGCCTTGGCTATCTGCCCCGCCAGAGATCCCACCCCGCCGGCGGCTCCACTAACAAACACTACGTCCCCTTCCCCCACAGCAGCCACATCGGCCATGCCGTGATGGGCGGTGACCCCCTGGTTGAGGAAATACTCGATGCCCGGAAGCACGTCACCCGGGACCGGGTAAAACAGCGACGCATCGCCCACGCTCTCCTCCCGCCAACCCTTCATATGCTGAACAGCTGTTCCCACCGCAAGTTCGGAGGCAGATTCGACAACGGTTCCCACGGCTCCGCCCCACAGCGGCGCGCCCACCGGATAGGGCGGCATCGGGAGGCCAGGGTTCTCCGACATCAGGTCAGCCATTACGGCTGTGAGCTGCAGAAAGTCATTGCGCACCCTCACCTGTCCGGGCTCCAATACGGACCGCTCTGCGCCGCGGACGGCTAGATATTTGGACGGCGGGGTGGCGAGGTCTGTGCGGTGCGAGGTAAGAACACATTCTCGGGTGGTTGATGAATGGGCACTGGCCACTGGGAAATCCTCTGCTCGGAACGGCGTCTGCTGTCGACGGCCAACCCTTAGCGGCCGGCCAAGAGCCACAGTAGGAGTAGTGGCGGACAGCTTCTGTCCGCAGCAGGATATGGCGTTGCTGCACTGATGCTGCTCCTGTGCCCGGGCGCAGGATTATGATCAGGACACATATCCGCTTGCCAGGGGGAACACGCGTCATGGAACCTACGGACGACTCGGCTAAACGCTTCGCCCACGACAATCGAACATGGGCAGAGTTGCCTCGGCGGCAAAGGCGGTTTTACCTGTGGCTCGTCCTGACGTTCGTGCTCGTGGACCCCCTCGCCCGGATCATGTTTGAGCTTCCCGGACTGTCCGAGTCCATTGCTTCGGTCCTCGGCGTGGTTCTGTCCGTCTTCATTTTGAGCCCCTTCGCGTGGGGGGCTGGGCTAGAGGCAAAGCAACGCAAAATGGCCGGGCTGACGCCTCCCCTCCCACCGGTTACTCGCCGCACGCTGACCGGGTGGGTTGTCACCGCGGTACTGCTCTGGGTCCTTTACGCATTTTTGGTCGCGTCACAGGGGTTCGTGCTGCCCGTCCTTCCAATCGCCGTCTCATTCTTGGCAGCCCGCCGCTGGATACAGCGGTGGTCGCAGAAATCAGCATCCAGCCGGTGAGAGGAGACCCACCTGTCATAACCCGCTGCACGGTGCCAGCATGTAGGCCATACCTCACACCGAAAGGACCTACACACGATGGCAGATGCAGCCGCTGGTCCGTCAGGTAGGTCCCGTCTACTGGCCATCGCCGTCCTGTCCTCCTTCGTTGCCTTCCTGGACGGCACCATCGTTACGGTGGCCCTGCCCGCCATCAGCGCGGAACTCGGCGGCGGGCTGGCCACCCAGCAATGGACCGTGAACGCCTACACGCTCACCCTCGGCGCACTAATCCTGCTGGCCGGTTCCCTGTCCGATGCCTTTGGCCGGCTGCGGATCCTCCGCATCGGGCTCATCGGGTTTGGCGCGGCCTCCCTGGCCTGCTCCCTCGCGTGGGATCCCGCAGTACTGATCTTTGCGCGGGCGGTCCAGGGCATGACGGCTGCCCTGCTGGTCCCGGGCTCGCTGGCACTGATAACGACGACGTATCAGGGCTCCGCGCGCGCCCGCGCCATTGGTCAGTGGACCGCCTGGACGGGAACGGCCGCCATCATCGGCCCGCTGCTGGGCGGATTCCTGGTGGACCTGGCCAGCTGGAGATGGATTTTCGCGGTGAATGTCCTCCCGGTCACGGTCACCTTGCTGCTGATGAGGGGGCTGCCGGACAGCACCGCACGGAGGCGCACCTCTCTTGACATCCCGGGCGGCCTGTTGGCGGTCGCCGGGCTCGCCGGGCCGGTCTATGCCCTGATCGAACAGGAGCGGCTTGGCTGGGGGAATCCCGCCGTCGTCGTTTCCCTGGGCCTTGGCCTGCTGGCCCTGGCGCTCTTTCTGGTCCGCGAAGCACGGACGGATGCACCAATGATGCCGCTCTCCCTGTTCCGGGCGCGCAATTTCCGCTACGGAAACCTGGTGACGGCGGCGGCCTACGCTGCGATCTCCCTGGGGTCCTTCTCAGTGACGGTTTTTGTGCAGGAAGCCGCCGGCTTTAGCGCCATCGAAGCCGGATTTATCTCGCTCCCCCTGCCCATCGCCATGCTGGCGCTGTCCGCCTTCTTTGGCAGACTTGCCGGAACGTACGGACCGCGGCTGTTTATGACGGTGGGACCGGCTATCTGCGGCACCGGGTTCCTGCTGATGCTCGGTGTTCAGCCGCCGGTGCACTTCCTCACCGAACTGCTGCCGGGGCTGCTGCTGTTCGGCGTCGGACTAGGCGTGATGGTGGCGCCGCTGACCACGGCGGTCCTCGGCGCTCTCCAGGAGGATCAGGCGGGGATCGGCTCAGCGGTCAACAACGCGGTGTCCCGGGTTGCCGGGCTGGTGTCAGTGGCGCTGGTCGGCACGATTTCCGGCGGAGCGCTGGGCTACGCGGGCTTTCGGCAGACCGCACTGGTCACGGCCGGACTGTTTGTCGCGGCCGGCCTGGCTGCACTGCTGGGCATCCGCAACCCGAAGAACGCGCGGCATCCGACGTAGCGCCCGGCCGGAATCCGACATATCGCCCGGCCGGCCCCGGCCCGTATGCCGGGGGTGCCATGCCGGGGGTGCCATGCCGGGCGTGTCAGCGCCCTTGTCGGGGGTCGAGACCGCTGACTTTTAGACCCTGGAGTTCCCGCAGGATTTGCAGCTGCTGCTGGTTAATCGACATCAGCAGCTCTATTTCTTTCTTCGCCGCAACATTGGTCTCGTAGTCGTTTTTAGCCATGGCACCGGCGATGGCATCCTGCCGCTTGGCCGCAATGAGAAGGATGGCTCCCTGCAACCCGGCCAGCATGGATAAAAAGAGATTCAGCAGGATGTAGGGGTAGGGATCCCAGGCGTTGCTCGCCAGCGCCCATGTGTTGACGGCCGCCCACACCATCATGAAGCCTATGAATCCTCCCACGAACGGCCAGCTGCCCATCCCGTTGCGCATGAAGTCAGCGGCCCGCTCACCTTTGGTGAGCGTTTGCTTTTGTTTCTCGTGCCAGGTCCTGTGTGCATCGGTCATGCCTCAGCGTAGCTTCCTGCTCAAACCCCGTCCTGGTTCCTGCGGCTGGTTTTCGGGTCCCGGGCCAGCCGGAGCACCGTCGACCCTGAACAGCACGGAAACGCGGGTCTAGGATGCTCAAAGAGGCCCATGAAAGGTAGCGCAAATGACCAGTGGCAGCTCATTCACGATTGTTGTTGGCGTTGACGGTTCCCCGGACGCTCAGCTGGCACTGAGCTGGGCAGTGGATGAGGCCCGGCAGCGCAACGGCCGGCTCCGCCTGATCACGGTCTGGAACAAACCGCCGCTGGCATGGTTTCCCTCGGTGCTGGAAACGGCCGCGGGTGGACTTGCCGTTGTAGCATCCCCGGAGGAAGACGCCGAGAAGCTCTATGCCAAGGCGCTGAAGTTCGCTGTGGATGCGGGCGTGAGGGCCACGGGGCAGGTTGTTCACCATCATTCGGCCGCTTCAGTGATCATCAAAGCCGCTCCGGAAGCGGATCTTGTGGTTGTCGGCTCACGGGGGCAGGGCGGATTTCACGGGTTGCACCTCGGATCGGTCTCCTCCCAGGTGGTCAACCACGCACCCTGCCCGGTCCTGATCATCCGCCCGAAGACCTCCAAAGGAGTATCCGGGCCATCAGACTTCCCGATCTGAAGACGGGGCCACGGCCCCACGGCTGCTCCACAGCGCCACATGGACCTGCGTTCCGCGGCGCACCAGCCCGCGGGGTCCTTCCACGGACATCATCGCCTCGGTTGCCTCCGCGCTTCCGGCGAACCGCAGCAGCGAATCCGCCGCAGCAGGAACCCGCCCGGGTGCCAGCGTGCTGGCCCACCACATTCCGACCAGCGGCGTGCCGGGAAAGGCCAGCTGTACCAGTCCGCCGGTGGCCAGCTCGCGGCGGATCACATGCACGACGGCGAGCATCAGGCCCTCCCCGGCGCGCACCGCCGCCAGCGCGGCGGCTTCACTGTCCAGCTGCACCACGTCAGGGACCGCCGGCAGCCCGGCAAACCAGCGCTGCTCCTCCACCGGTCCGCCGGCGGAGGGGCCGGAGAACCAGCGCTGGGCCAGTGCCCGGACAGGCACCCGGGCCGGGGCCACAGCGGTCAGCGGATGATTGGGGGCAGCTACCAGGACGCGTCGGTAGCGCAGAAACGGCATCGTATGCAGCGGCGTGCTGCTGCGGGCAGGCCGGGTGCCCAGCGCAATGTCGTAGGCCCGTTCGCGCAGCAGGGCACCGGCGTCGTCGGCCGTATCCACCACCACCTTGGCTGCCGGGCCGGGATGACGGCGGGCGTAGGCCTGGAGCAGCCGGCCGGCCGCGTGTTCGGCGAAGGCGGGGGTCGCCAGGATCCTCAGTTCCTCGCCCTCGCGCTGGGCGCGGGTCACTTCGCGCCGGGATTGGTCCACCAGCCCCACGATCTCCTGCGCATAGGCGGCCAGGGCCCGGCCGCCGGGGGTGAGCGCGATGCCGCCTCCCGAGCGAACCACCAGCGCATCACCCAGATCGGTGCGCAGCGCCGCCAGCGCAGCGGAAACCGCCGGTTCGCTGATACCGAGCTCGCGCGCCGCAGCGCGCAGGGAGCCCAGCCGCGCCACCAGCGCAAAGGTGCGCAGCTGGCTCAGCGTCACCGCGGGCTCCCTCTCATAGCGGCTTTGCTGTCAGCCACTGCCGGCCGGGATTCATCGCACCACATCATCGTGGGCATAGGCGTCATAACCTTTCGCTTAGGAGGATATTGACACCTCATCGGGCGGGGAGCAACCTGAGCGCACCAGCGCGGATAACGGTGCGTACGGCACGGGGACCGCAGCGATGGATATCAAAGGGGATATCGTGCAGATACCGGCTCCATTTGACTACGCGCGTGCCGCGGACGTGGCTGACGCCATCACCCTCCTGGACCGTTACGGCCCGGAATCCCGGATTGTAGCCGGCGGCCACAGCCTCCTGCCGATGATGAAACTCCGTCTGGCCCGGCCGGAGTGGCTGATCGACATCAACGACCTGTTTGAGCTGGATTTCATTGTCCGTGAACCGGAACGGCTTCGCGTCGGCGCCCTCACCCGGCACACCACGCTGCTGGAGTCCCCCGAGGCCGGCGGGCTCTACCCGATCATCGCCGAGGCCGAGCGCTTCATCGCCGATCCGGTGGTGCGCAACCGCGGCACCATCGGCGGGTCGCTCTGCCAAGCGGATCCGGCCGAAGACCTCTCCACTGTCTGCACCGTACTGCGCGCCGAAGTGCTGCTCCGCGGCCCCGGCGGCGAGCGCACCCTGAGCATGGACCAGTTCCACCGCGGGGCCTACGAAACTGCGGCCGCACCCAATGAGGTGCTCTGCGAGATCAGCTTTCCGATCGTTCCCGGGCAGGGCAGCTCCTACGAAAAGGTGGAGCGCCGCGTCGGTGACTGGGCGATCGCCGCCGCGGGAGCCGCCGTCGCGCTCTCCGCTGACGGAACCATCGCCGCTGCCTCGATCGGGCTGACAGCGGTGGGACTGAACGGCACAGCCACGGCGGCCGAAGAAGTGCTGCTGGGCGAGGCGCCCGGTACCGCCGTCATCAACGAAGCCGCACGCCTGGCCGCCGCTGCCTGCGACCCGGTGGCAGACCAGCGCGGACCGATCGACTACAAGCGCCACCTCGCAGAAGAACTCACCCGCCGCGTGCTCACCCGCTCCTGTGACCGCGCCGTTCCCCGGAAGGGCTGACCGCAGTGGAAATCCGACTGAACATCAATGATGCCGAGGTGACCGGCGAGGCCGAACCCCGAGTCCTGCTGGTGCATTACCTCCGCGAAAACCTGGGCATGACCGGCACCCACTGGGGCTGTGACACCACTAACTGCGGGGCCTGCGTGGTGCTGATGGACGGAGAACCGGTGAAGTCCTGCACCGTGCTGGCCGCCATGGCCGACGGCCACTCCATCCGCACCGTCGAGGGCCTGGAAACCGAAGGCCGGCTGGATCCGGTCCAGCAGGGTTTCATGGCCGAACACGGCCTGCAGTGCGGTTTCTGCACCCCCGGAATGATGCTCACCGCCCGTGCGCTGCTGGACAAGAATCCGGCGCCCGACGACGGCGAAATCCGCGAAGCCATCTCCGGCCAGATCTGCCGCTGCACCGGCTACACCACCATTGTCCGCTCCATCCAGTGGGCGGCCGACCATCCGGACACCACCGGGTTTGCCGGCAGCTCAGAGTACGACGGCGAATTCGCCAACGACGTCGATATCCGTGACATCCCGGAGACCGCCGCCACCGTCACCGGGACCAGCCCCACCCCCACCATGGGCAGTGAAGAGGAGACGGCACCATGACACTGACTCCGGAACGAGAAGCCAACCACGCTGCCGACAGCCCCGACCGGCCCATCGGCTTCGGCCGGATGCAGCGCAAGGAGGATCCCCGGTTTGTCCGCGGACGCGGACACTACGTAGATGACATTGTGCTTCCGGGCATGCTGCACGGCGCCATTCTCCGCTCCCCCCTGGCGCATGCGCGGCTGATTTCCATCGACACTTCGGAGGCGATGGCCCATCCCAAAGTGGTGGCGGTCATTACCGGCAAGGATCTGGAAGGCCTGAACCTGGCCTGGGCTCCCACACTTTCCGCCGATGTGCAGGCTGTCCTGGCCACGGACAAGGTCCGCTTCCAGGGCCAGGAGGTTGCCTTTGTGGTGGCCGAAGACCGCTACGCGGCCCGCGATGCGCTGGAACTGATCGAAGTGGAATATGAAGCCCTGCCCCCGGTCATCGACGTGCGGCACGCCCTGGATCCGGACGCCCCCGTCATCCGCGATGAGATGCCCGGGCGGACGGATAATCACATCTTCGACTGGGAAGCCGGGAACGCCGCGGAAACGGAGGCCGTGTTCGCAAGGGCCGACGTCGTTGTCGAACAGGAGATCATCTATCCCCGGGTGCATCCGGCGCCCATGGAAACCTGCGGCGCCGTGGCGGACTTCGATCCGGTGGAGGGCAAGCTCACGCTCTATGAAACCTCCCAGGCCCCGCACGCCCACCGCACGCTCTTCGCCATGGTGGCAGGGATTCCGGAACACAAGATCCGGGTCATCTCCCCCGACATCGGCGGCGGCTTCGGGAACAAGGTGGGCATCTATCCGGGCTATATCCTGGCGGTGGTGGGCTCCATCGTGACCGGCCGGCCGGTGAAGTGGGTGGAGGACCGCTCCGAGAACCTGATGTCCACGTCCTTCGCCCGCGACTACGTCATGCAGGGCGAAATTGCGGCCAC
The DNA here is from genome assembly GCF_040547315.1 of Arthrobacter sp. UYP6. Taxonomy (NCBI): domain Bacteria; kingdom Bacillati; phylum Actinomycetota; class Actinomycetes; order Micrococcales; family Micrococcaceae; genus Arthrobacter; species Arthrobacter sp. UYP6. The sequence goes on along the minus strand of NZ_JBEPPM010000014.1, from coordinate 110,089 downwards.
CCGCGACGGCAAAATTCTCGGCCTGCGCACCAACGTTCTGGCCGACCACGGCGCCTTCAACGCCACAGCACAGCCCACCAAATATCCGGCCGGTTTTTTCCACATCTTCACGGGCAGCTACGACCTGGAAGCTGCCTACTGCAAGGTCACCGGAACCTACACCAACAAGGCCCCCGGCGGGGTGGCCTATGCGTGCTCCTTCCGCGTCACCGAGGCCGTGTACCTGGTGGAGCGTCTGGTGGACATGCTGGCCCGGCGCCTGGATATGGATCCGGCGGTGCTGCGGATGAAAAACTTCATTCAGCCCGAGCAGTTCCCCTACAAAAACAAAACCGGCTGGGAATACGACTCCGGAAACTATGAACCGACCCTGCGCCAGGCCCTGGACATTGCCGGTTATGACGAGCTGCGGGCGGAACAGGCGGAGAAACGCGCCCGCGGGGAGCTGATGGGCATCGGGATATCCTTCTTTACCGAAACCGTGGGCGCCGGACCCCGTAAGCATATGGACATTGTGGGCCTGGGCATGGCCGACGGCGCCGAGCTGCGGATCCATCCCACCGGCAAGGCCGTGGTGCGGCTTTCCGTGCAAAGCCAGGGACAGGGCCATGAAACCACCTTCGCCCAGATCGTGGCCGAGGAGCTGGGCATTCCCCCTGAAGACATTGAGGTGGTCCACGGCGACACGGACCAGACACCGTTTGGGCTGGGCACGTACGGCAGCCGGTCCACTCCGGTCAGCGGCGGGGCGGTGGCGCTGGTCTCGCGCAAGATCCGAGACAAGGCCCGGCTCATCGCTGCCGCCATGCTCGAAACCAGGCCAGAGGACCTGGAATGGGAAAAGGGCCGCTGGTTCGTCAAGGGCGATCCCTCTGCGGCCAAGACCATGGCCGAAATCGCCATGGGCGCCCATGGCACAGTCGCGCTGCCCGACGGCGTGGACGGCAACCTCGATGCCGAAGTCACCTACGACCCGCCCAACCTGACGTTTCCGTTCGGTGCGTACATCTGCGTGGTGGACATCGATCCGGGCACGGCACGGGTGAAAGTCCGCCGGTTCATCGCCGTCGACGACTGCGGCACCCGAATCAACCCCATGATCATCGAGGGGCAGATCCACGGCGGGCTGACCGACGGCGTGGGCATGGCGCTGATGGAATTCATCGAGTTCGACGCCGAGGGCAACTGCCTGGGCGGGTCGCTGATGGACTACCTCATCCCCACCGCCATGGAAGTCCCCACCTGGGAAACCGGTTTTACCGTCACCCCCTCCCCGCACCATCCGATCGGCGCAAAGGGAGTGGGGGAATCCGCAACGGTCGGCTCACCTCCTGCCATTGTCAACGCAGTGGTGGACGCACTGGCCCCGTTCGGCATCGCGCACATGGACATGCCCTGCACTCCGGCCCGGGTCTGGGCCGCGATGCAGGGACATCCGACGCCGCCCATCTGATCACGGGCTGCCCGGCCCACCGGCCCCGTGACCCGCCAAGCACCCGTATCCCGCCTGGCCCGTATCCCACCTAGCCCGTATCCCGCCAACTGAAGGAACCGAGGATGGACAACCTGCCGGCAGATCTTGCGCAGAGGGCGCTGGCGTATGAGGCGCACCATGAACCGTACGTGCGGGCCACCGTGGTGCGGGCGGAGCGGCCAACGAGTGCGCGTGCCGGTGATACCGCACTGCTTGATGCCGACGGCGCCCTGCACGGTTTTGTGGGCGGAAACTGTGTGCAGGACTCGGTGCGGAACTACGGGCTGCAGACTCTGGTCAGCGGCGAGCCGCTGCTGCTCCGGGTCCTGCCCGGCACTGGGTCCCGGACAGCCGGGGAGGGTGCGGTGGAAGTGACCAATCCCTGCCTGAGCGGAGGAGCCATCGAAATTTTCCTGCAGCCCCAGCTGCCCGCGCCACATCTGCTGGTGGTCGGAGACACTCCCGTGGCCCGCTCGCTTAGTGCACTCGGCGCCTGTCTGGACCTCGACGTCGAGCTGGTGGACAGCGGCGGGCTGACCGGCGGAACCGGCATCCAGCCCGTTCCGGGCGATGCAGCGGTGATCGTTGCCTCCCACGGACGGGACGAGGAAGCTGCACTGCTGGCCGCCCTCGCCGCCAACATTCCCTACATTGCCCTGGTGGCCAGTGCCCGCCGGGCGGCTGAGGTGCTCGCGTCATTGGACGTCGACGACGAGGCACGCCGGCTGATCCACAGTCCGGCCGGGCTGGCTCTCGGAGCCCGGACTCCGGCCGAAACCGCACTGGCGATCCTCGCTGAATACACGTTGCTCCGGGCGCAGGGCCGCGACCGGAGACCGGCAGCTGCAACAGTTCCGGCAGCAACGGCTCTGCAGGCCGCGGATCCGGTCTGCGGCATGCAGGTCAGCATCACCGGGACGGCGCTGCAGGCCACTGTGCGCGGAGCTGTCCGCTACTTCTGTTCTCCGGGCTGCCGGAACGCCTACGTCTCGGATCCGGAGCGCTATGCAGCCCTCTCCTGAGACGGCAGCGGGGCGGATTTCCGCGGTGGCGTTCCCGGATCCCGACTCATTGTCCGCAGCCCTGGATGGTATTGACTACCTCGCCGACCCCGGCCTGGCCACCGCCCTGTTCCTCGCCGCCAGGCTCCCGCAGCCGATCCTGCTCGAGGGTGAGCCCGGCGTCGGGAAAACCGAAGCGGCCAAAGCCCTGGCCACTCTGCTGGACACCCCCTTGTACCGGCTGCAGTGCTATGAAGGCATTGATGCCGCGGAAGCGCTCTATGAGTGGAACTATCCCCGACAGCTGCTGGGCATCCGGGTGGCTGAAGCCGACGGCGTCTCGGTCCAGGAATCGGACCTCTACAGCTCCGGCTACCTGCTCCGCCGTCCCCTGCTGCGTGCCCTGGAGCACCCCGGTCCTCGCCCTGCCGTCCTGCTGCTGGATGAGATTGACCGGGCAGATGCCGAGTTTGAGGCCTTTACGTTTGAGCTGCTGGCAGAGTCGGCAGTGACCATTCCCGAGCTGGGAACCGTGCAGGCCGCCTATCCGCCCATTGTGGTCCTGACCTCTAACCGCACCCGCGACCTGCATGACGCGCTAACCCGGCGCTGCCTCTATCACTGGATCGATTACCCGACACCGGAACGGGTTGCCGAGATCATCCGGCGCCGGGTGCCCGCCGCCCGCGGCCCGCTGGCGCTGGAAGCGGCGGCCGCGCTGGACCGGCTGCGCAGCCTGGACCTCGCCAAGCCGCCGGGTATCTCCGAAGCCATCGATTGGGTCTCCGCACTGGCTCTTCTCGATGTTGAACATCTCAGCGCGGCAGCCGTGGACCGCACCTGGGGGACGGTTCTGAAGAACCGCGAAGACCTGGACCTCGCCCTCGGACGCGGTGCAGCCTGGCTGGCCGGCGGACGGTGACTGCGTCGATGACACTGACAGCTGACGGGTCTTTGCAGCCCCGGTTCGAAACCGCCGCTTTTGCCGCCGGCCTGGGCACCGCCCTCCGCCGGGCCGGGATTGGCGTGTCACCGGACCGTTCGGCCCGCCTCGCCCAGGCGCTGGCCCTGGTGCCTCCGGCGGTACGCAGCGACCTGTATTGGACCGCGCGGGTGGTGATGCTCCGTGACGCCGCGCAGATTCCGGTGTTCGACGCCGTGTTCGCGGCCCTGTTTGACGGCCTGCTGGACCCGTCGGACAGCCGCGGCGATCCCAACGCTCCCCCGGCAGCAGGCTCCGAACCCCGGCCGAAGCCGGCAGCCGAACAGGCCCGCCGCCTCCAGCAGCCCGCCTGCACCGAACCGGACCCCGCAGATAAACCGGTCCCGTCGGCGCCGGGAGGCTCCGATGCCTCGGAACCACCGGCCCGGGATGCCGTGCTGATGTACAGCTCGGACCGGGAGCACCTGCACACCAAAAATTTCGCCGACCTCAGCGAAGCCGAGCTGGCCCAGGTACGGCTGCTCGTCCGGCAGATTCACCTCTCCACACCCCTGCGCCGGACCCGCCGGACCCGCCCGGCCGGCCACCGGGGGCGGCTGGATCCGCGGCGAAGCGCACGGGCTGCGCGGCGGACCGGAGGCCTGCCGGTGACGCTGGTCCGGGCCGAACGAATGACCGCCCAGCGGCGGCTGGTCCTGCTGTGCGATGTCTCAGGCTCCATGACTGCCTTCACCCGGGTCTATCTCACTCTGCTGCAGGGTGCGGTCACCGGTTCGCGGGCCGAGGCGTTCGTTTTCTCCACCGGATTGACCAGGCTGACCCGGCAGCTGTCCGTCCAACACCCCGACACTGCACTGGGCCAGGCCGGTGCCGGAACCGACGGGTGGGACAGCGGGACCAGGCTAGCGGCCGGGCTGCGCGTCTTCCTGGACCGCTACGGACGGCGCGGACTCGCGCGCGGCGCCGTCGTCGTCATTTTCTCTGACGGTTGGACGCAGGATGATCCAGCCCAGGTTGACCGTGAGATGGCGCGCCTCCAGCGGCTCGCCCACCGGGTCATCTGGGTCAATCCCCGCAAGGCGGCACCGGGCTTCGCGCCGCTGGCCGGCGGAATGGCCGCTGCCCTGCCCTACTGTTCCGCGTTTGTCAGCGGACACAGCTACACCGCTCTCACCGAATTGGCCGGAGCGCTGGCCCGGTCGGAAACCTCCACCCACCCTTTTGAGAGAACAGGATCCGCTCATGGACATTGACAGCACCTTTACCGTCGAAGCGCTGACCGACGAGGTCTGGGAGACCATCATGGACTTCGGATCGGTGGCCGGATGTATTCCGGGCGCCGAAATCCTGAACAAGCTCAATGACGACGCCTACCAGGTGGGCATGAAGGTCAAGCTAGGCCCGTTCTCGCTGCAGTACCGCGGCCAGCTTAACGTGCTCGAACGGGATGGGCAGTCACGGCGTGCTGTCCTACAGGGCTCAGCCAAGGAGACCCGCGGCCAGGGCACCGTCCAGGCCACCGTGGTCCTCCAACTCGAAGAAGCCGGATCCGGAACCCAGGGACTGGTCAGCGCCAACATTGCGCTCTCCGGCAAGGCCGCGGCCATGGGCAAGGGCGTGATCGGCAGCGTCACCGAGCAGTTGATGAGCGTGTTTGCGGCCAATCTGCAGGAGCTGATAGCCGGCAACGGTGCCGCCGGAGTACCGGCCCAGCTGGCCGCTGAAGCGGAACCGGCCTCCGGCGCAGCCCAGACCCCTCTGCCGGGCGGTCCGCACACCGGAGGTTACGACGAGGGCGCGGTCCCTGCCGCTGCCGGGCCGGGCAGCGCCGGGCCGGTCAGCGCCGAACCTACACCTGCCGGGCAATCACCTGCACCTGCCGGACCTGGCGGTGAGCGGCTGCCGCGGCCGCTTCCGGTGGCCTCCGGTCCCCGCAGAGCGAGCGTACCCCTGGCATCAGCGTCGGCCCGTACCCCGGAGGGGCTTGACGGCCTGGCACTGATGCGCGGCATGGCGGGCGAGCAACTGCGCACGCCGGCCGTCCAGCTCTGGTTATACTCGGCCGTGGCGGTAATCGCCTATCAGCTGGGCCGCCGCGCCGCCCGTCTCAACGGCTGAGGCAAAGGGGGCGGAAAAGCATGCGCGATCTTCTTTCAGTTCTGCTCGCCGAGGGGGAAGCAGGCCGCACCACGGCACTGGCAACCGTAGTGCGGACCTTCGATTCCGCGCCGCGGCCTCCGGGTGCGGGGATGCTCGTAACGGAAGCCGGAACGGTCACCGGTTCAGTCTCCGGCGGGTGCGTGGAAGGCGCGGTCTTTGAGCTGGGAAGCCAGTGCATCCGCGACGGTGTGCCCGTGCTGGCCCGGTACGGCGTGAGCGATGATGACGCCTTTGCTGTGGGACTGACGTGCGGCGGAACCATTGATGTGTTTGTGGAACCGGTGTCGCGGGCAACTTTTCCCGAACTTGCCGCACTAGATACCGCTATCCGGGCCGGGCAGCCAATCGGAGTAGCCACCATCATTGAGCATCCGGATCCCGCCCGGATTGGGGCACATCTGGTGGTGACTGCCGTGAGCAGCTCCGGGAGCCTGGGCAGTACCCGGGCGGATCAGGCGGTGGCCGATGATGCCCTGGGACTTCTGGCCGCCGGACGCAGCACCACGTTGACCTACGGCCCGGAGGGCGAGCGGCTGGATTCCGGCATGAGCGTGTTCTTCGCGGCTTTTGCCCCCGCTCCGCGGCTGCTGGTGTTCGGCGCCATCGATTTTGCCTCCGCCCTGTCCAGGCTGGGGGCGTTCCTGGGCTACCGGGTCACGGTGTGCGACGCGAGACCGGTCTTTGCCACCGCTGCCCGGTTTCCTGACGCCGAGAAAGTGATCGTGGCCTGGCCGCATGACTATTACATGGACCAGATCCGCACCGGAGGGATAGATGCCCGCAGCGTGGTGTGCGTGCTGACCCACGATCCCAAGTTCGATGTTCCGCTGCTGGAGACGGTGCTGCGGGGACCGACGGTGGCCTACATCGGCGCGATGGGATCACGCCGCACACATGATGACCGGGTACGGCGCCTCCGGGACGCAGGGATCAGCGAAGATCACCTGGCAGCCCTGCGCAGTCCGGTCGGCCTCGATTTGGGGGCCCGGACTCCGGAGGAAACGGCGGTGTCCATTGCCGCCGAATTCATTTCCGAAGCCTGGGGCGGTTCCAATCTGCCGCTGCGGCTGCTCCGGGAACGGATCCACCACGACGACGTCCCGCCGTTGGCTCTCGATGCCACCGGCCGGCGGTGATACCCGACAGGATGGTGATCCCAACAGGATAATGTCCAACCCGTGAACGGTTCAGGTGGAGTTTGCGTTGGCTCAGACTGCCGCGGCGACCGGAGTCGACGGCGCAAACGGGTACAAATCCCGCTCGCCTCCCTGAACGACGATGCAGGTGGCCTCCGGCACTTCCGACCAAGCTCCCTGGAGATCTCCCAGCGGTTCGGAGACCACCAACCGGGTGTCGTCCGAGAGGTCCTGGAGCAGCGGGTTGTCCGGGTGCTGGGCGTGAACAACTGCAATGTCGTTGCTGTAGAAGAGTGATCGCGAGTTGCCCTCGCTGGAGTAGCGGAAGGCCCAGGTCGTCTCGCCGTCGGTGGTTGCGACCGTCATCTGAATGGGCTGTTCCACGCCGCGGTGCCGTCCGGCATCCTCGATGAAGCCCACTGCCTCGGCGACCGCCGCGCGGGGGTCCCGCTCCAGCCCGAAGGTCAGTGCGAGATAGAAAAACAGCTCGGAGTCCGTTGATCCTTCGATCTCGGGATAGAGGCTGGGCTCCACCGCCATGGCCAGATCACGTTTCACCTTCGAGAAGTCAGCTAGCGCACCGTTGTGCATCCAGAGCCACTTGCCGTGGCGGAACGGGTGGCAGTTTGTTTGTTGGACGGCGGTTCCCGTGGTGGCGCGGATGTGCGCGAAGACGCGTCCCGCGGAGGCCTGCCCTGAGAGCTCGCGCAGGTTGCGGTCATGCCAGGCGGGCTCCGTGCTGTGGAAGATCCCGGGGACGGGTCCGGTGCCGTACCAGCCAATACCGAATCCGTCTCCGTTGGTGGTCTCCACTCCCAGACGCGAGTTTTTGCTTTGGATAACAAGGGAGTTGTCGGGTTTGTAGAGCAGATCATCCAATCGGACGGGGGAACCTGAATACGCTAGCCAACGACACATGTCGTCTCCTTCGGATCGCGCCGCATTTCCAAACCGTGACGGAGCCAGTCCACCGGCCCTCGTCCACCGCATCCCAGCCAGGCTGAAGACGGAATGTTCCCCACACTTACCGGCGGTCCAACGGGGCGGGCTTTGACGATCGCCGTTAAGCTAGTCGATCACAGAAGGAAGCGGAGTTCTACTGGCACCAGCTATCTTTTTGGTAGGCCGTTCCTGACGCAGGATATGGGTGTGGTGGCGGCCGGGATTAGGCCCCGGCGCCGCGCAGCGCCGCAACAGTGTTCACCGCAGCAGCCACTGCCTCGTATCCCTTGTCCTCGGAGGACCCGGGAAGGCCGGCCCGGTCCAGCCCCTGCTGTTCGGTGTCGCAGGTCAGCACGCCGAACCCGATGGGAGTTCCGGTACGGACGCTGACCTCGGTCAGGCCGGTGGTGGCTGCGGAACAGACGTAGTCAAAGTGCGGAGTTCCGCCGCGGATGACAACGCCGAGGGCCACCACCGCGTCATAGTGCGGTGCCAGCCGGGCGGCGGCAACGGGCAGTTCAAAGCTGCCGGGAACCCTGATCAGCTTCGGCAACAGCCCGGCATCCTCCACGGCACGCAGGGCGCCGTTGACCAGGCCGTCCATAATCTCCGTGTGCCAGCTGGCGGCAACTATGGCCACCCGGATATCCAGGCCTTTCGCCTTGATGCTGCTGACGTCGTTATCCGGTGCGCCGTGTCCGCTCATGAGTTCTTCTCCTGGTTTTGCAGTCTTGATGGTGAGGTCTTGATGGTGAGGTCTTGATGGTGAGGCTCTTGCTTGGTCAGGGGCAGTTAGCCCTGCTGAACCGGTTGGGTGCGCAGCAGAGTCAGCCGGTGGTCCATCCGGTCCCGTTTGGTCTGCAGATAGCGTTCGTTCTCGGCCCGGACGGGAACCTCGGACGGAACCATGGCCGCCACTGTAATTCCGTACTGCTGCAGCCGGTCCCGTTTGGCCGGGTTATTGCTCAGCAGCCGGATCCGGTGAAATCCCAGCGCGTGCAGGATGTCCGCGGCCGCCTCGTAGTCGCGCGCATCCACAGGCAGCCCCAGCTGTTCATTGGCGTCCACGGTGTCCGCTCCGGCCTCCTGCAGGGCGTAAGCCCGCAGCTTGTTGGCCAGGCCGATCCCCCGCCCTTCATGCCCGCGCAGGTACACCACGGTGCCGCCGTGCAGGTTGATCAGTTCCAGTGCCTGCTCCAGCTGTTCCCCGCAGTCACAGCGGTAGGAGCCAAAGACGTCTCCGGTGAGGCACTCCGAATGCAGGCGTACCAGCGGTGCCGCGGGACCGCCGTCGGAATCCGCTCCGGCGCCGTCATTCTGGAGCCCGGTTCCCGGCGCGGAAACAGTCATATGTTCCGCTCCGGTGCGTTGGTCGGTCCAGGCCCGGGCGGTGAAGTCCCCGTAGAGGGTGGGCAGGTGAACAACAGGACCGGGTACGACGCCGGTGGCCGGTTTCTGCGCCGCGCTCACCGCAGCTCCTCCGCATCATCATCAGACTGGGGCCGGTCACGGCTGTCCAGATACGTCACCAAATCGTCGATGGAGATCAGCGGAACTCCGTGCGTGTCGGCAAACGCACGCAGCGCCGGCAGCCGCATCATGGACCCTTCGTCGTGGACGAGTTCGGCAATCACACCCACCGGCGTGCACCTTGCCAGCCGTGCCAGCTCCACCGCTGCTTCAGTGTGCCCGCGGCGGCCGCGGACGCCGTTCCCGTGCGCGCGCAGCGGGAAAATATGGCCGGGCCGGTGCAGATCCGCCGCAGATGCGCCCGGATCCGCCAGCACCCGGGACGTCAGCGCGCGGTCGGCGGCACTGATCCCGGTGCTGACGCCGGCGGCGGCGTCGCAGGAGACGGTGTACGCGGTGCCCTTGGTATCCTCGTTGACCGCCGTCATGGGCGGCAGGTCCAACCGGTCCGCGTACGATCCGGGCAGCGGCACACAGATCACCCCGGAGGTGTAGCGGACGCTCCAGCCCATCAGTTCGGGCGTGGCGTGCTGGGCGGCGAAGATGATGTCGCCTTCGTTTTCGCGGTTCTCATCGTCCACAACCACCACGGGACGTCCCGAAGCGATGGCCTCGATTGCTGCGGGGATGCTGTCCAGCAGGATCAGATTCCCCTGCCGGTCATTGCTGCGAGTGTTCCGGGTTCGGATGCTCATGCTGGCCCTCCTTCGGCGGCGTGCACCGCTTTCTTCGGGTTGGGGAACGCGAGCAGCCGCTCGGCGTACTTGGCCAGCACATCCACTTCCAGGTTCACCTCTCCCCCAATGTCCAGTGCGCCCAGGCCCGTCGCTGCCAGCGTGGTGGGAATCAGGCCCACCTCAAACCACTGCTGCGGTTCTTCTGCGTCGCTGACCGCAGTCACTGTCAGAGAGACGCCGTCCACCGCAATAGAACCCTTTTCCGCGATGTACCGGGCCAGCTGCACCGGCACCGCAAAACGCAGTCGGTCCCAGTTGCCCAGGTTTTCCCGCTCCAGCAGTTCGCCGACCCCGTCCACATGACCCTGGACAACGTGGCCGTCCAGCCGTCCGCCGGCGGGCACGCAGCGTTCCAGATTGACTGTGCTGCCGGGCCGGAGTTTACCGGTGGTGGTGCGGTCCAGGGTTTCGCCCATGACGTCCACGCAGATCCGGTCCCCGTCCAGGGCCGTTGCCGTGAGGCAGACCCCGTTCACTGCGATGGATCCGCCCAGCTCAAGGCCGGCGCCGGTGGCGGGGGCGCTGATGACGAGCACCGCCGAGTCATCTTCGGCGCTCGGGTTCAGGGAAACAACGCTGCCCTGTTCAGCCACAATTCCGGTAAACACGTGGTCTCCTTACGGTTGTTCGGTGCGAAGTGTGGTGGCCGCCGGCATGGGTTCGAGCCGCAGCCGCAGATCAGCGCCCACAAAGCGGGCGGCACCGCCGTCGGTCTCGTCCCAGCGCCACAAAGAGGCATCAGCCAGGGTGTGCACGCCGAGGCTCTCGAACGCGGGAGTGCCCGCGCCAAGCAGCACCGGCGCAAGGTAGGCAACCAATTCGTCTGCCAGTCCGAGGCGCAGGAAGGCACCGGTGAGCGTGGCTCCGCCTTCGATCATGAGGTGGCGGACCCCGTGCGCGTACAGCTGCCGGCAGACGTCCGCGGGGTCATGCTCGGCCAGCTGCAGGAAACGTCCGTCGGTTCCGCGGATGGCCGCGTCTGCGGGCACCGGACGGCGTCCAACGGCCACCCGGAGCGGCTGCCGCGTGGCGGCACCGCCAGCGGTGTCGCGCGCGGTCAGCTGCGGGTTGTCGGCCAGTACGGTGCCGGTTCCAACGAGGACGGCGTCCGCCCGGGAGCGGATGGCGTGCCCGTCGGCGCGGGCAGAGCTGCCGGTGATCCATTGGCTGGTGCCGTCTTGCGCTGCAGTCATGCCGTCCAGGCTCTGCGCGGTTTTTACGGTCACGAAGGGCCGCCTTTGGGCTGCGGCACAAATCCACCGGTGGTTCAGTTCGGCTGACTCAGCAGCCATGAGCCCGCCGTCAACCTCCACACCGGCGGCGGCCAGGGCTTCGGCCCCGCCGGCGGCCTCGGCAGTGGAATCTGCTGCGGCGTAGACAACCCGGGAAACCCCTGCGTTGATGATGGCCTGCGAGCAGGGCCCGGTCCGGCCGGTGTGGTTGCACGGTTCCAGGGTGACCACCATGGTTGCCCCGGTAACGTCCACGCCGTGTGCGGCAGCGTTTGCCAAGGCGTCTGCTTCGGCATGCGGGGTTGTGGCGCCGCGGTGGAAACCGGTGCTCAGGACCTTCTGCGCGGAGTCGAGGATCACCGCTCCCACCAGCGGGTTGGCACCGCGCACGCCCTGCCGGGCCAGGTCCAGCGCATGGAGCATGGCGCTGTGTTCGGCGGTGCTGGTTCCGGTCATAACACCCTCGGATCCGGCATCACGGTTTCCACCTGGGGTTTCTCGTTATTCTTGGCCTTGGCCCAGACAAAGAAGCCAATCAACGTGAAGATGCCGTAAAAGACGTACATGAACGCCGTGGCGTAGTAGCCGGCGCTGAACAGCAGCGGTACGCCCACAATGTCCACGGCAACCCAGATGAGCCAGAATTCCACCCAGCCTTTGGCCATGCCGTAGGTGGCGAGGAGAGAACCCACAAAGGTCCAGGCGTCGGCCCAGACTGGTTCATAGGATCCGAGCCGAGCGAAAATCGGAGTCAGGGCCACGGTTCCCAGCAGCAGGGCTGTCACCAGCCCTATCCGCGCCCTGCCGGAAGCCCACTGCGGGGTCACGGCGGAGCCGCCGTCGTTCTTGCTTTGCTGCCAGCGCCGCCAGCCATAGACCGAGACGGCGATGAACATGATCTGCCGTCCCGCCTGGCCCAGCAAAGTGGCGGAATCAGCGTCGCCAAAAAGGGAACCAAGGAAGACGGTGAGCAGAAGGACGTTGCCGATGATGCCCGCCGGCCAGGCCCAGACTTTACGGCGCATACCGCCGAGGGCGCTCAGGAGCCCAAAGATGTTGCCTACAACCTCACGCACCAGAAGGGATGACGATCCCACCGGTACCTGAGCGTCAAAGAGCCACCGCAAAAAATCCATGTCGTTCCTATCCCGTCAGCGGCGGCTCCGGGGGTACGACAGTACGGTGCATCGACGTTAAACGTCCCCGCCTGCGGAGACGTTTAACCGTCGGTTCAACAAACTGCACGTGCTTCTCCCATCCAGACTTTAACTGTCGGTACTGGAATTTCACCAGTTCAACCGCACCGCTTTTCCCGAGATTCGGGAGCTGCAGTGCGGGTCGCGGACTATAACCGCCGGTTCGGAATTACACCGACCCCGGAGCACGATTGTTAAACCCATTCTTACACAAGCGTGCGGTGAGAGCGCCAGTTTTCCGTGAAGGTTCAAGTAATAATTGTCACTTCGGGACACACGCCGCCCCGCCCGATTGAATGTCACCGCAGGTCATAGGGCGCTATGGGAGCACAGATAGTGCAGCCGGCAGAAAGAGTCAGCGTGAGGAAGCAGCCTCTGCGGCGACGCGCAGCTTACTGATGGCGTCGTTGGGATCACCGCTGCCATAAACCGCTGACCCGGCCACAAACACGTTGGCTCCGGCCTCGGCGGCGCGCTCAATGGTGTCCGCGGAAATTCCACCGTCAACCTGGATGGCCAGCGGCAGGTTGGAGCCGCGGACGGCCTCCGCGGCGCGGCGGATCTTCGGCAGGGTGACGTCCAGGAATTTCTGCCCGCCGAAGCCCGGCTCCACGGTCATGATCAGCAGCATGTCCAGTTCAGAGAGCATGTCCAGATACGGCTCCACCGGGGTGGCCGGACGCAGCGCCATGCCTGCCTTGGCGCCGCGGTCACGGATGTCCCGTGCCAGCTTGATCGGCGCCGCTGCAGCCTCCACATGGAACGTCACCGACGCGAGCCCCAACTCCGCATACAACGGAGCCCAGCGGTCGGCGTCGGAAATCATCAGGTGCGCGTCCAGCGGCAGCTTCGAAACCTGCTGGATCCGTTCCACCACTGGCAGTCCGATGGTCAGGTTCGGCACAAAATGGTTATCCATGACGTCCACGTGGACGGCGTCGGCAGTGCTGATCCGCTCCAGCTCGGCCTGCAGGTTGACGAAGTCGGCCGAGAGGATGCTCGGGTTGATACAGCACGTGCTCATGGTTCTCCTTGTGGACGGTCAGGGGCCCGGCCGATGGGTCGGGCATAGGACGAGAACAGATCTGGACGGGGGTTAGACCTTGCGGCGGATCAGCGCCAGGAACATTGCATCCGTCTGGTGGATGTGCGGCCACAGCTGCGCGGTCAGCTCATGTCCGGCACCCAGGTTGCCGGTCAGGCTTGCGTTATCCAGCGCTGCACCGGCGTCGAGCAGCTCCAAATCGTTGCGTTGGCGCAGCACATCGGCCACGACGGCGGTAGTCTCGGCCGGATGCGGCGAGCACGTCACATAGCCCACCACGCCGCCGGGCTTAACGGCGTCCACCGCGGCGATGAGCAGTTCGCGCTGCAGCGCACCCAACTCCCCCACATCGGTGGGCTTGCGGCGCCAGCGCGACTCGGGCCGGCGGCGCAGGGCACCCAGTCCGGTGCACGGTGCGTCGACAAGGATGCGGTCGAACGTTTCCGGATACTGTTCGGCAATGCTGCGGCCGTCTCCCGTGCGTACGTCCCAGACCTCGCCCGGAACTGCTTCCAGGGCCTGGCGAACCAGCTTGGCGCGGTGCGCGGCGGGTTCGTTGGCCAGCAGAATGGCACCCTTCTCATTGGCCAGGGCAGCCAGCAGTGCCGCCTTGCCGCCGGGTCCGGCGCAGAGGTCCAGCCACTGTTCCCCGTCACGGCTGCCGTCGGCGGTCCGGTCGCCAATGTCCACTGCAGCCAGGGCCCGCGCCACGAGCTGGGATCCGGCATCCTGGACGCGGGTGGTGCCGGCCCGGACGGATTCCAGGCGGCCGACGTCGCCCGCCGAGAACAGTGCCGAGTCGAGAACGAGTTCGCCGTTCACAGCCCCTGCCTCGCGTGCTTCATCGAGATTGCCCAGGCCGGGCAGGGCTACGAGGTTCACCACGGGGGCATCGTTGTCCGCCTGCAGCAGGTCAGTGATTTCCTCGACATTGCGGCCGTGGGCCACCAGTGACTGGCGGAGGGCGCGGACAATCCATTCCGGGTGGCTATGTTCGATGGCTGCACGCTTGGTCGCGTCGGTCTCTCCGCGGGTCAGCTCTTCGAGCCAGGCGTCCAGGTCACGTGCTGCGACTTTGCGCAGCACCGCGTTGATCAGTGCCGACGGACCGGCACCGATGACGGCACGGGCCAGGCCCACGGTCTGATCCAGGGCCGCATGCGCCGGAACGCGCATGGCCAGCAGCTGGTGCGCACCGATCCGCAGGGCGTCCAGGACTGCGGGATCCAGCTTATCCAGGGGGCGGTCCACGCACTTGGCCAGGATTGCGTCATAGGTTCCCTGGCCGCGCAGGGCGCCGTAGGCGAGTTCGGTGGCGAAACCGGCGTCGCGCTTGTCCAGGTGGTGCTTGCGGATGCTCTTGGGCAGCACGAGGTTGGCGTAGGCGTCGTCTTCGGAAACTGCCCGGAGCACCTCGAAGGCCACCAGACGCGCCGGGTCCGCCGCACGGGTGCGCTGGCCCGGTGCCTGCTTGGTGTGGCTGCGCACGGAGGGACGGCTGCGCTCATGTCCCTTTTCGTTGCGGGCTTTATTTCCCTGGACTGAACGGCCGGAGGGCGTGTTGTTGTGCGGGGTACTGTTCTGGGAGGTCATTCGAAGACCACATCCTCACGGTTGGCCAGGCCGCGGGCCCAGTCGGCCCCCGGCATCATTTTCTTGCCGGCGGGCTGAACCTGCGCCAGTTCCAGGCCGGACGAACCGGTGCCGACCACGGCGGCTGCCTGCGCGCCGCCGGTGAAGCGGACCCGGCCCGGGGCCAGATCGGTGATGTCGGGGCGCAGCACAGCGGAGCCGATCTTGAAGCGGGCCCCGTCCCACGTGGTCCAGGCCCCCGGTTCCGGCGTCACGCCGTTGATCCGGCGGCGGATGGCCAGGGCCGGCTGCCGCCAGTCGACCCGCGCGTCGTCAATGGTCAGTTTGGGGGCCAGAGTGATGTTCCCGGTCTGCGGCACAGCGTGCGCCGCTCCGGTCTCGATAGCGCTCAATGTCTGCGCGAGCAGTACGGCGCCGCTGTGCGAGAGGCGCTCGAGCAGTTCCCCGCTGGTGTCTTCCGGGCGCAGCGTCTCGGTCAGCTGCCCGTACACGGGGCCGGTGTCCAGGCCCTTTTCCAGCAGGAAGGTGGAGGCCCCGGTGACGTCGTCGCCGTTGATGACGGCGTGCTGCACCGGCGCGGCACCGCGCCAGGAAGGGAGAAGGGAAAAGTGCAGGTTGATCCAGCCGTGTTCGGGGATGCTCAGCGCCCGCTCGGGAATGAGTCCCCCGTACGCGACGATCGCCGCCGCGTCCGGTTTGGCAGCGCGGATGGCGGCAACGGCGTCGTCGTCAATCTTTGCCGCGCGGATGACGGGCAGCCCCAGCTCGGAGGCGCGGGCGGCAACGGGCGACGGCGTGAGGGTCCGCTTGCGGCCCAGCGGTGCATCGGGGCGGGTCAGCACCGCGACGACGTCGAAACCGGCTTCCAGCAGGGCGTTCAGTGAGGGGACTGCGACGGCCGGGGTGCCGGCGAAAAGTACGCGCATGGCCACGGGCGGTTAGGCCTGTCCGCCGGTGCCGAAGGAGCTGCCGGCGCCGAAGGATGAGCCTGCGCCAAAGGCGGAGCCGACCGTCTGGGCGCGCTCCGCCGTGGTACGTCCGGCAATGGCGTCATAGTCTGCCTGGCGAATGGCGCGCAGTGCTTTCTTGCGGTTTTCGCCTTCGAGCCGGTCGATGTACAGCACACCGTCCAGGTGATCCGTTTCGTGCTGGAAGGCTCGGGCAAGCATCCCTTCGCCCTCAAGCGTGACGGGATTGCCATCCTTATCCACTCCGGTGACGCGGGTCCAGCGGGAGCGCGGCACGGGATAGCCGAGTCCGGGGATGGAAAGGCAGCCCTCCATCTGGTCCTCCTGGCGGTCTTCGCTCAGTTCCAGAACGGGGTTGACCACGTGTCCGGCCTGCCCGTCAATCCGGTAGGTGAAAACCCGGAGGCTGACGCCCACCTGGGGTGCTGCCAGACCGGCGCCTTCAACATCCTCCATGGTTTCTTCCATGTCGGCGACGAGCTTGGCCAGTTCCGGCCCGAAGTCCGTGACCTCCTCAGCGGGGGTCCGCAGGACTGGGTCGCCGATAATCCGGATGTTCAGGATTGCCATCTAGGTTTCGTTCCTTACTGTTACGCACGGTTTCTGCGCTGCTGCTGACTGATTGTTGCTCAGAACCAGTCTAGTTGGGCCGGGCGCGTTGCCGCTCCCCCGCACCTTTGGGTTCCGGGCGCGGGCGGCATCGCACGCCGGCGCGGACGGCATCGCACGCCGGGCGCGGGCGGCATCGCACGCCGGCGATCCGCTGCAGCCTCATCAGCCTTCCCCGTTTCGCTCAGGTGGACGACGCCTGGGGTGCACGGACAGCATGTGCCCCGGCGGGCGGCGGAGCGATGGGCAGGAGCGCACTGCCGGCAGCAGCGACGTCGTACGAGGTTTGCCAGAGCCGGCGCAGTGCGCAGAACTTGAACCAGTGCTGCGGAAGAACTGCGGGGTTGGCGCGCATTGGACGGACTTCGGTCTGCCCCACGGCAACGCCAAGCAGCAGCGGATCCTCGCCGTAGGCCCACGGCTCCCAGATGCCCTTGCCGGCATCCACAAGCGACTCCTTGGCCTTCATGCCCGCTACCAGCTGCATGACCACCTTGTCATCCAGCGGCTTGACCTGCCCGTCGCGGTCAGTGTTCTTGGTCTTGTAATCGATCAGGCAAAGCCGTCCGTTGATGCGGGCCACGAGGTCCAGGGTTCCGGCGTATCCCAGTTCGTCATTCCAGACGGTGATTTCCGGTGCCAGCGGCTCCACCTCATAAAGGTCCCACCACTCATCAAAGCGGTCTGCGAACTGATGCTCTCCATGTTCCAGGAGCGCGGTGCGGGCTGCTTCAAGCTCATGCGGAAGATCCAGGGCACGGAGAGAAACCTGCTCGCAGTAATAGTGGACCCGTGTACCGCGTTCGGCGGCCTGGTCGCGGTAGCGTTCTGAGGCGCGCGAGGCTTCCTTGACCAGGCTGCGCAGCGCTCCCGGGTTGCCCAGGCTTGCCGGGAGCTTGGGATCCTTGACTATGGCAGTGGCAGCCATGTAGCTGTGCCAGCCGTCCAGCGAGGTGGAACCCTGCGCAATCACCGTGGTGATGGACGGTACCGTAGGCGGCTCAGAAAGGGACCGGGAGTACATCCGCCCGAATTCTGTTGCATGTGCAAGAGCTGGTTCAGTCATATCTTCAGTTTGCCACCCCGCACCGACATCGGTTCGCAGGCCGGCCAGCGGGGCACAAACCATGAACCGGGATAGTGGCGAAATCTGCCTTCACTTCTTGAAGAGGCAATAAGGGGGTTCGCTGGCAGCTTGGATGGGTCAATGCCCTCTCTGGATTGTTTTCAGATGGACGCGTAATCTGACCGCGCCAGGTGTCCTCCCATAAGGAGTTGCGATGAACAATTTTCCTCAGGACTACGAGACGTTCGACCTTGGCGAGTTCCAGACACAGCACGGCGCAACGTTGCGCGGTGCTCAACTCGCCTACAAAACTTTCGGAGAGCTCAACTCAGATAAGAGCAATGTGATTGTGTGCCCAACGTGGTATTCCGGGCGGCATTGGGACAACGAGTGGATGATCGGCGAGGGCATGGCTCTGGACCCCGCGAAATACTTCATTGTCATTCCGAACATGCTCGGCAACGGGGTTTCGACTTCGCCGAGCAACATGGCACCACCCTATGACCGAGCACGGTTTCCCAAGGTGACCTTTTACGACCAAGTCCAGGCTCAGCACAAACTGCTCACCGAACGGTACGGCATCGAACGGATAGCCCTGGTGACAGGTTGGTCGATGGGAGCCGGGCAAACTTACCAGTGGGCAGTCAGTCACCCTGACATGGTTGAGCGGGCCGCTCCATTCTGCGGCTCCTCCAAGACGAGCGTTCACAACTTTGTATTTCTTGAAGGGGTCAAAGCAGCGCTCACTACCGATGACGCATTCAAAGGGGGGTGGTATGAAAGGCAGCCCGAAAAGGGACTACGCGCTGCGGCGCGCGTTTACGCCGGTTGGGGCTTCTCACAGGCCTTCTACTGGGAGGAGACCTATCGTGAAGAGTGGAAGTCTCTTCGACTTCGCACGTCCCTCCGCTTCTCATCCCTGGAGGACTTCCTCGTGACCTACTGGGAAGGGCACTTCCTAGGTGGCGGACCTATTCTCCACGAGCGCGATACGAACGACCTGCTCGCCATGCTATGGACCTGGCAGTACGGCGACATTGGGGCAACACCGGGCTTTGACGGGGACCACATCAAGGCGCTGCGGTCCATACGTGCCCGACTGATCGCGATGCCGGGAGAAAAAGACCTCTACTTCCCACCGGAAGATGAGGAATTTGCATCTCAGTACATCGAGAAAGGCGAGGTGCGTCGGATCCCCGGCGTGTGGGGGCACTTCGCCGGTATTGGCGACAATCCGGTCGATTCCGCATTCATTGACGCTGTCCTCAAGGAGCTTCTGGCCGGTGAGAGCGGGCTGGCTTAGGCCGAGGTTCCACCTGTCGCTGCTGTCTATTCTCGGCCTTCCGGACGGGGCGCCGCGGGTTCTTTATGTGGGTGGCGCTCCGTACCGGAACACTGGCGATGTTGGTCGGCGGGCTCCTGGGAGGCAAAATCCGATAACTTGTTGGGCGCCGTCTGGCCTGCCCACCTCTCTTAGGACCAGCCTCTCTTAGGAGGACCCACCATGCGTGCCAAATAGAAACAGCCCCTGATCCAGTGTTTCCACTAGCCAGAGGCTGTTTTCATGTTGGTGGGCGATACTGGGTTCGAACCAGTGACCTCTTCGGTGTGAACGAAGCGCGCTACCACTGCGCCAATCGCCCCCTGTGCCGCTGTCATTTCCATAACTGCAACGTGTAAAGATGCTAGCCCAGATCGCCGCTGGCTCCAAACCGGTCAACGACGGCCGGTGCCGCCGTCGTCCCGCCGTCGTCCATGCACCCAGACTTTCTTCCCCGCGCTGGGGCCCGGGGTCGCCCGGGGTCGCCCGGGCGACTGCCATAACGGAGCGGCCATTTAGCCGGCAGCCTGCAATCAGGAGTAAGCACGGACGTAACGCGCAGATCAACCAGCGGCAGGAAGTGCAGGCCGGCCCAGTATCTTGGGCAGCGTCTGACCACGCTGCCAACTGATCCGACCTCTCCCCCTCCCGCCTGCTGGGCCGTTGAGCGCACTACGGAAGGTAATACGCACCGATAAGGGCCTCGACGACGGGACGCCCGGGTACCGGATGATCCGCAGCACCAGGCGTTCACCTGCTGCTTTACCACGGAACGCCCCATGATCGGACCACTTCCGGACCCCAGGCCCGATTGGACGAAATACGAATAGTCCTATAGAGTTTTTCTTCGTTGGAAAGCGGGAGTTCGCCGCGAAAAGCGAAAGCGATTCGGGACGGAATACCTCAACTTTTACAGCATGCGGACGTAGCTCAGCTGGCTAGAGCACCACCTTGCCAAGGTGGATGTCGCGGGTTCGAATCCCGTCGTCCGCTCGCAAGTCACTGTACAAGCCGGTTGATCCTAACCGGTCGGCCTATGCTTATGCTGCGGTCACGGTGGGGTGGCCGAGAGGCGAGGCAGCGGCCTGCAAAGCCGTATACGCGGGTTCGAATCCCGTCCCCACCTCCACAGAGGATTTGCAAGCCCTTTGGGCGCGATTGGCGCAGCGGTAGCGCGCTTCCCTGACACGGAAGAGGTCACTGGTTCGATCCCAGTATCGCGCACTACAGTTTGGCGCCTTGGTGCACAACTGTGTTTTTGCGGACGTAGCTCAGCTGGCTAGAGCACCACCTTGCCAAGGTGGATGTCGCGGGTTCGAATCCCGTCGTCCGCTCTCTTGACCGCATCGGGTCACCTCCGGGAGATCTGATGTTTCAAGCGCGATTGGCGCAGCGGTAGCGCGCTTCCCTGACACGGAAGAGGTCACTGGTTCGATCCCAGTATCGCGCACGGACAACTTCCGGTTGTCTTGTTTTTGCGGACGTAGCTCAGCTGGCTAGAGCACCACCTTGCCAAGGTGGATGTCGCGGGTTCGAATCCCGTCGTCCGCTCGCACAGTTGCTCTTCGGAGCAGCATTCAGATGGAGCAGGCCATTTATCTGGCCTGCTCCTTCTGCGTTTAAGTCGGTCGCCGCTACGTGAGGTATTGGCCACATCGCGGGCTTTGGCGGCAGCGGGGGCTGGCAACTGTTGGTCGATGATGAACGACGGCGAGGGTGATCTCGCTAACGACTGCGGCGCCGGTAGCGGTCTCGCTAGCGACGCTGGCGATGACGGTAGCGGTCTCGCTAGCGGCGGCGACGGCGGCGGTGATCTCGCCAACAACGGCGACTGTAGCTCCGCCCTCCCCTGGCCGGTTGCCCGCGTTCCTCCTCCACAGACATGGATGAGCGCCCGAAGGCCGAATGTTCTCCACAAAATTCGAAACTACTTTCGAATATGACGGCCGTTACTGAGATTCTTGGGTTATGGAAGATGATCTGCAAGACCGGACCCTTGGCCGGGCGCATACCGTTCCGGCGGACGATCCATCGCTCCGTTCAACTGGCCTTGAGTCTGATTTCTCTCCTTCCACCGGCCGTTCCGACTCGCCGAATGCGGCACTGCGCACCCTCGTTTCCAGCGTGCAAGTCATTGTGCACGACCTCAATGAACAAATTCCCCTCCTTTCTTCAGCGGAACTGATCTCCCTCGCAGCGGATGTCGAGGCACTTTCCCGTATTGTCGATCACCTGCAGATAGCCGCGGCCGCTGGCGTCGACCGGGCACGGATATGCTCCGCCATCACCGATTCCTGGACCATTTCCTCCGGAGAGGTCCAGCAGGAATATAAGAACACCGCCGAATATCTGCGCCACCGGCTTCGGATCAGCAGCAGGGAAGCGTGGAGACGGGTTCGTCTTGGTTCTTCACTTACATCCTCAACAGGCATTTCCGGCCAAAAAATCGTACCGGAGTTTGCGGTAGTGGCAGCGTCCGCGGCGCAAGGCCAGCTGTCGGGCGAAGCAGCGCAACTGATCAGTATGGCATTGAAGCGTGTCCAGGGATGCGGTACCCGGGAGGACCGCGCTGCCATGGAAACCGCGTTGACTGAAGTGGCTGTCAGTCAGGATCTGGATGCACTCAATGTGGTTGCCCATGCCTGGATCAACCACCTCGATCCGGACGGAACTGAACCGTCTGAGCAGCAAAAGGCCGAGCTGCAGGGCCTGTTTATCCGCCGGAAGTACCGTGGGCTGCATCGGCTGGACATTTTTGCCTCCGAAGACCAATTCGAGACCCTTATGACGGCGCTGTCGCCTGAGGCTAACCCGCGGACCGGCGGAACAGCGTCTGCAGAGGGCACCTGCGCAGACGTTGAGGGCAAGGAACGTGCTGTTCCCGCTGATCCCCGCAGCTATCCGCAGAAGTGCTTGGACGGCTTGGTGGCCTCCTGCCGGATGGCCCTCGCCGCCGGCCAGCTCCCTGCCAGCGGCGGGTCCAAACCGCAAGTCCTTGCTGTCATTCCCTATGACCAGCTAAGCGACCGCCTCAAGAGGACAACCAGAATGCGCCCGACTAGTTTCCCCGGCACAAACGGGATGCACGGCACAACCGGTTCACCACCAGACGAGTCCTGGATGTCCGCCTCGGCTCGGGATGAGAGTGAGGCAGGTGCGGGAAGGACACCTGCGGACAGGACTCCGGAAGGCGGAATACTGGCTTTCTCCGGGCCCGTTCCGGCTCGCCAGATCCGCCGCATCGCCTGTGACGCGGACATTATCCCGGTAGTCCTCAGCGGGGAGGGCCGCATTCTCGACGTTGGAACTGCCGCCCGCTATTTTCCGCCGTATCTGAGGAGGGCACTTGTTGCCAGGGATCGGGGGTGCGCTTTCCCCGGCTGCACCGCGCCTGCCCCTTGGTGCGAAGCCCACCACATCGAGTATCACTCCCATGGAGGGACCACCAGCACGGACAACGGCGTGCTCCTGTGCGGATTCCATCATCATCTGATCCATCGGGAGAAGTGGCGGATCACAGTTCGGCGCGGGTCCCCTTGGTTCACACCACCCACCTATGTGGATCCCTTCCAAGCGCCACTAAAAAACACCTACTTTCATCCCCTCCGCCCACATCGGCAAAGGGCATAGAACCGGCACAGGCACGGAACAGCCGCCGGCGCTGGCGACGCTGTGCCCACACCGACCCGAGCGAACGATCAAGAAATCCGATAGCTCCGGTTCTTGGCCCTTATACTCAGGGGGCTTACCATTGACGGTGAACGGGAAACGTTTGGTTTCCCCTGCGTAAAGGAGGTGGTCCATGTCTTTATTTGACGGGCTCAAGGGCAAGGCCGGAGAGCTGAAGGACAAGGCGACCGAGCTTGTGGGCGAGAATGCCGACAAGATCAAGGGCGGCATCGATCAAGCAGGGAAATTCGCCGATGAGAAGACCGGCGGAAAGTACTCTGACAAGATCGACGGCTTCCAGAACAAGGCCTCGGAAGCGGTAGACAAGGTCGACCGCAAGCAGGGGCCCGACACGGGAACCGAACCCGGAACGACTCCTCCGGCCGTATAAGCTTCAGAGCACGACAGAAGGGTCCCGGTACCGCCTCGCGGCAGTACCGGGACCCTTCGTCATCGAGTGCCGTGTCGTCAAGAGCCGTGTCGTTGTTAGGTGCCGTGTCGTTGTTAGGTGCCGTGTCGTTGTTAGGTGCCGCGCGGTCGTTAAGTGCCATGCCGGCGAAGACCCCGGTGGTCCTACAGCCGCTGGTCGAAGCTCGCCTAACTAGCAGCCGCTCCCGGGAGGCACCAATGGCCCACCTCCGCGGTGAAGTCCGGTGACAGACTATGCAGCTTCTCCGGTCTGGCCTTCGCGTGCCAGAGCAGTGAGGCGGGACACGGCCCGGAAGTACTTCTTCATGTATCCGCCGTTCATCATTTCCTCGGTGAAGAGCTGATCAAACGGAACGCCGCTGGCAAGGATGGGAACGTCCTTGTCGTAGAGCCGGTCGGCAAGGACCACAAAACGCAAGGCAACCGACTGCTCGGTGATGGTGTCCACGTTATGCCAGGACACGGCGTCGATCCCGTCAATGAGCTGACGGTACCGGCTCGGATGAACGCTGGAGAGATGATTGATGAGGGTGCTGAAATCGTCGTCGGCAACCACCTTGCCGGTGAACTCCGCGGCCACGCGGCTCTCAAGTTCCTCCTCACTGACGGGATCCGGAGACTGCGGCAGACCGCGATGGCGGTAGTCCTCCCCATCGATGCGCACAACATCGAACTGGTCGGCCAGGACCTGGATCTCGCGCTGGAAATCAACGGCAGCAAACCGTCCTTCGCCCAAAGAACCCGGCAGGGTGTTGGAAGTGGCAGCAAGCTTGACGCCGGCGTCGGCCAGTTCCCGCATCAGGCGGGACATCAGGACAGTGTCCCCGGGATCGTCGAGTTCAAACTCGTCAATGCATACAAGCTTGTACGTGCTCAGAGCATCCACGGTCTTGCGGAAGGACAGGGCGCCCACAAGGTTCGTGTACTCCACGAACGTGCCAAAGGCCTTGGGCCCCTCGACTGAATGCCACAAGGAGGCAAGGAGGTGGGTCTTGCCAACACCGAACCCGCCGTCCAGATAGAACCCTGCTTTGGACTCGGGCTTCTTCGCACCAAAGAGCTTCCTCAGACCCGTGGGCTCAGGCACATCGACGGCAACGGCAAAGTTCCGCATGGCGCTAACTGCCTGCGCCTGTGACGGTTGCGAGGGATCCGGACGGTAGCTGTCAAAGGAAACTTCGCCGAAGCGGGGTGAGGGGTAGAAGCCCTTCAGCAGTTCGTCGGTCGAGACCCGGGGAGTCCGCTCTGCAAGGTGCTCCGCTTGTGCCACTGTGCGCAATCCGTCCATCCGATGTAAGAGGTATGTAAACAACAATAAAAGGTGCCAGAGGGTCCCACGGGAATGCGGTCAGTGGTACCGGTCTGCCGCCGACAAAATGCCGCCGTTGCAACGATACGCCAACAGAACGCAACCACTGGTCCGGGGACGCCTTGCTCCAACCGGGAAAGACCTGTAAGCCCGCAGGAAGTTTTCACCGGCGCACATCGTTAGGCTAGAGGTAAGCACGTGCCGCCGCTTTTGCGTTCGGCAACAGACAATCCGACACCGAAAGAGGCCGCGTACATGTCGATTGCCCCTGACACCGCATCCAAGTTCACCGAATATGCCCATCCCGAACGACTCGTTTCCACACAGTGGCTGGCCGACAACCTCGGAACCGACGGTCTGGTGGTCTTGGAGTCCAACGAGGACATCCTGCTGTATGACACGGGACATATCCCGGGCGCCCGGAAAATTGACTGGCACACAGACCTGAACGACGCCGATACCCGCGACTTTGTGGACGGCGAAGCTTTCGCTGATCTCATGTCCCGCAAGGGCATCACCCGCGATTCCACCGTGGTGATCTACGGGGACAAGTCCAACTGGTGGGCCGCCTACGCCCTGTGGGTCTTCACCCTGTTCGGCCACGAGGACGTCCGCCTGCTCGACGGCGGCCGGGATAAGTGGATCGCCGAAGGCCGCGA
This sequence comes from Arthrobacter sp. UYP6, assembly GCF_040547315.1. Lineage (NCBI taxonomy): Bacteria > Bacillati > Actinomycetota > Actinomycetes > Micrococcales > Micrococcaceae > Arthrobacter > Arthrobacter sp. UYP6. The sequence goes on along the minus strand of NZ_JBEPPM010000014.1, from coordinate 85,130 downwards.
ACTGACCGAGGCAAAGCCCGAGGTGTCGCGCACCGATTACCCCGTCGTCGAACGCAACGACGCACCCATCCGCGCCTATCTGCCCGATGTCCTGGCCCATCTCGGCAAGGGACCACTGATCGATGTCCGCTCCCCCGCGGAATACACCGGCGACCGGACGCACATGCCCGATTACATGGACGAAGGCGCTATGAAGGGCGGACACATTCCCACCGCTGCCTCCGTGCCGTGGAGCAAGGCCGCTGCAGACGACGGAACCTTCCGCACCCGCTCCGAACTCGAGGCCCTGTATCAGGATCAGGCAGGCCTTCGGGAGGGCGACGACGTCGTTGCCTACTGTCGGATCGGTGAGCGTTCCAGCCATACTTGGTTTGTACTCAAGCACCTGCTCGGATTTGACTCCGTCCGCAACTACGACGGTTCCTGGACCGAATGGGGCAACGCCGTGCGCGTTCCGATCGTCAAGGGCGAAGCCCCCGGGGACGCCCCGGCTGCACGTTAGGCAGCGCAGCAATTAACAAAATTCACCAGCACCACAGCGGAAAGCCGAAGCACATGAGCACCTCAGCACCCACCACCGTCCCGGCACAGCTTGCCGAAATCATCGAGGACTTTCAGGCCCTCGAAGAAGCTGAGCGGCTGGAGCTGCTTTTGGAGTTCTCGCGGACTCTTCCGGACCTGCCGGAGCGGCTCGCAGACCGGCCGGAACTGCTCGAGCAGGTAGTGGAATGCCAGTCGCCGCTGTTCCTGACCATCGAAGTGGACGACTCCCCCGAACGGCGCGTTCAGCTTTTCTTCTCGGCACCGCGCGAAGCGCCGACAACACGCGGGTTCGCCAGCGTCCTGCACGAGGGCCTCAACGGCCTCTCCACAGCAGAAATCCTCGCCGTTCCGGCTGACGTTCCTGACCGGCTGGGCCTGACCCGGGCCATCACTCCGCTGCGGATGCGGGGAATGTCCGCCATGCTGGGACGCATCAAACGTCGGCTCGCCGAAAATGAGAAGCTGATACAGGCGTAAGCACGGCTAGTAGCTAAGGAAGGCCGCACTCATGGCAGGGAATCGGGAGAAACACTCGGGCAAGGGCGCCACACCGGCCACGCAGCTGTTGGACGAACAGAAGATTCCCTACACGGTGCACCACTATGAGCACGAGGCCGGTGCGCCCTCGTACGGACTGGAAGCAGCCGAGAAGCTGGGTCTGCCACCCGAGTCCGTGTACAAAACACTGATGGTGGATCTGGGCGGGCGCCTGGGTGTGGCCATGGTGCCCGTAGCGCTGAACCTTGACCTGAAGAAGTTTGCTTCCCTCATGGGTGCGCGCAAGGCGGTGATGGCGGACCGGCATGAAGCGGAGAAGCGAACCGGATACGTGGTAGGCGGCATCTCACCGCTCGGGCAGAAGCGCTCCTCCCCCGCCGGGATCGATAGCCGCGTGGAGCTGCTGGACACTGTTTATGTGTCAGGCGGTCGGCGGGGTTTGCAGATAGGCCTGTCCCCCTTTGACCTGATCCGGCTCACTCACGCCCTGACGGCGCCGATCGCCGCCCAGCCTTCCTAAGCTGGGGCCCAAGCTGTACCTAGCCAGCCGTCAGTTCCCGGGGCTCTCAAAACGCCGAACTGCCGGGTGCCTCGTACGCCCCAGGGTGTTGTTGAGCCACACCAGGACCGTGGTCTCCCACCGTTCGGGATCCACGTTGTACTCCTTGGTGTGACCGGCCTTAAAGAACCGCTCGAACGTCACCACACCGGGGTTTTTCTCGGCCAGCTCCGCGGACGGGCCACAGGGAACAAACTCATCGTCCTCGCTGTGCAGGATCAGGGTGGGAATCCGAATCTCATCGGCCCGAGAAACCCAGTCCATGCTCTTGAGGTCCAGCGGCGCAGCGAGGCCGGTGAGGGCACGGCCTGCCGGATTCGAAATGAGCCACTGGCCCAGCCGGCCGGACTGCACGGGAATCCGGTTCAGGCGGGCGTGGTGGCTGAGCACGTCGATCCAGTTAATCACAGGACCGTCCAGGACCAGCGCCCGAATGTGCCGGCGCAGAGGAGAGCGGTCGGCAGCCTGCAGGCTGACTGCGCCTCCCATCGACCAACCAAAGAGGACAACATCCTTGGCGCCGTGGTTCAGGGCATAGCGGATGGCAGCCTCGACGTCGTGCCATTCCGTCAACCCCAGGCCGTACCGGCCGTCGGACGCGTAGGGGGCTTCGCCGTCGTTCCGGTAGGAAATTAGCAGGCTCGTCAGCCCTGCCTCGCGGGCCGTGCGCACCGCGCGCAGGCATTCGGTGCGCTGCGCTCCCCTGCCGTGGACCATGATGGCCCACGTTGTGGCATCCGGATCCGCCCGCACCAGCCAGGCAGGTGCAAGACCCCCGTCAACCGGGACATTAACTTCCTCTTCAGCGAGGCCGACGGCGGATGGAGAGGGATAGATGGCACCGCTCCACCAGCCTCGCACGGCTTTGGCGAGATCCCCGCTGTAGATTTCTTCGACGTCGCGCTGCACCGTGCCTTCGCGTGGAACATAAGACCGGATGGCGCCGATCCGTGCGTGGCCCTTGCCGCCGTCAAAATACAGGCTGTAGGTGCCGTCCACCGTGGTGTCTTCATTGGCGGGCAGAATGATCTGCTTGCCGTGCTCCGAATCGAAGACGGCGAGGATCTCCAGATTGGCATCCCTCACCCGGCGCGGGGTAACCACCTGTCGGGCAAAGTAGATGCCCAGCCCCGATGTCGCGGCGAAAAGCGCAGCGGTAGCCGCCGCGCCCACCCCTGCTCCGAAAGCCGTCCATTTGATCCACGGAGCCGAAAGTCCGGTTGCAGGTTCAGGAGCGTCGGAAACAGCCGGGAACGGAAGCAGGGGGATGGAGATAGGCATACCTCCATTCTGACCGACGGATCGATGTGGCGCAGCCAGGCCATGCCGCCGAACGGCCAAGTGTCACTGGCGCCACACCGATCGCGGGGCCGGAGGCGGGTGCCTGCGTGGAACCGACTAAGCTGGCCGCATGAGAGCAACAATCGTGGTGCTGACCGAAGAGTCCCTCAACGACGTGGACATCTCCAATCTGAGGTATCTGATCCAGGACAATCCGGCGCGGTTTGAGGTGCTGGTGCCCGCGGATACCGGACGCAACCTGCTCGTTGATGTACTGGACAACCTGAGCCTGCTGGAATTCGCCGCAGCATTCCGCGACCTAACGGGCGAAAAGCCCACCAAGGACCAGGAAACCAAGGCTGCCGAAGTGGAGCTGGCCGAATCGCTGAAGCTGCTCGCGTCGTCGGGCCTGGAAGCCACCGGCTCCGTGACGGGCGAGGACCCGGTCCAGGCGGTGGTGGCCGCCGCCAAAGCCTCGGACGCCCAGCAGGTAGTTGTCATCACCACCCCGCACGCCGTAGAGGACACATTCCGCACCGACTGGGCGAACGAAGCTCAGGACCGCCTCGGAGTGCCCGTGCTGCACCTGTACTCCGGCTCGGGATTTATTGGCGACTCTTAAGCGTTGACGCGAATATGACTGAAGACACCACCGGAACTGTGCCCGTACAAAAGACCGAAGATCAGTGGCGTGAGGAACTGACCCCCGAGGAGTATCAGGTCCTTCGCAAGGCCGGAACCGAACGTCCCTACACCGGCGAATACTGGGATACCAAGACAGCCGGCGTGTACCAGTGCCGGGCCTGCGGCAGCGACCTGTTTACCTCAAGCGAGAAGTTCGACTCGCATTGCGGCTGGCCGTCCTTTTTTGCCCCGTTGGCCGAGGGCAAAGTCCGTTACCTCCACGACCGCAGCATGGGTATGGACCGCGTCGAGGTCCGCTGCGCCAACTGCGATTCGCACATGGGCCACCTGTTTGAGGGCGAAGGCTTTGATACGCCCACCGATCAGCGCTTTTGCATCAACTCCGTCTCCGTGAAACTGGTCCCGTCGGATCAGGCCTCCGGCGACGCCGCCAAGTAGCGCCCGCCGTGGACCACGGCGTCTTCCGGGGAGAGCTGGTGCCCTCTCCGGAAGTCCCCGACGAGGCGATCGACAGTTACCGGCTGCTCAGCGCCGACATTGCTTCGGGCGTAGCGGTTGTCTCCACCCGACTGCGCGGCCGGGACTATGCAGCAACCGTGAGCGGATTCCTCTCGGTTTCCTACGATCCGCCCACGCTGCTGGTAAGCCTGTACGCCGAATCACGGATCGCTGAGGCCGTGTTGGACAGCGGAACCTGGGCCGTGAGCCTGCTCTCCGCCCGCCAGCGCGGCACTGCGAACTGGCTGGCGAGTCCCGGGTCTCCGCTGGAAGGACTGCTCAGCCAGGTGGACTACGGCCGCGGCCCCGTCACCGGAGCCGCAGTGATCGAGGGCTGCATCGCCTGGTTCGAAGTCCGCACCACGCAGGTGACGACGGCGGCCACCCACCAGTTGGTGGTGGGTGAAGTGACGGCTATGGGCCGGCGTGCCTCGGCCGACGACGAGGCTGATCCACTGGTGCATTTCGCCTCCGCATACGGGCGGCTCGCTTAGCTGAAACCGGTCCTGCCCGGCTTCCCTCTCCGGGAGGCGACCTTTTGACCAGCCCCAAATCCGCGACTCGAAAAGGCCCGGACGCACTGAACTTCATCAGCGCATCCGGGCCTTTTCGCGTGCCCCTGCAACGCCGTGAGTGCGCGCCATTGTTTCCCCGGGGGGCCAACCGTAACCTCGGATAACAGGGAACATCACGGGCATCCATCGGAAGATTTCCCGCCAGGGGACTCTTCCACAGCCCGGATACGGCCTGAAACCGGGCCCCACCAGGAGATCACCATGGGCACAGAGCAGTATCACGAGCCACCGTCAGAGCTTCCTGCAGAAACCAGAACCTTCGCCAGGATGTGCGCGAGCCTGGCTGAAGAGGCCGAGGCCATCGGCTGGTACGTCCAGCGCATTGCCGTTGAACCCGATGCCCAGTCCCGGGCCATCATGCATGATTCCCTGGGCGAAGAGTTTAAGCACTTCAGCATGGAGCTTGAGTTCCTGCTGCGCCGGACGCCGCTGTGGCGGGAAATAGCCCGGGGCATCCTCTTCACGGACGGCGATATTGTGCAGCACGGCGAGGCCTCCGAAGCCGAAGCAACGGAAGACGACGGCGGGGCTTCCGGCGGGTAGGACAGGTCTTCCCAACAGGTAGCACCGGGTCAACAACCGGGAGAGGACAAGGCTGGACGTCCTGATGGGTGAGAGCAGATCAAGTTCCGCACCAGGTCCAGTTCCGCAGGTCGGCACACAACTGCTTCATGGGAGGTGCTTCGATGGCACGCAATAGTTTGCTGGACCGTTTTCGGCCGGTGGGAGCCCCGGGGCCCGCCGGGCCAGCAGGGGTTCCTGCCACGGATGACCAGGGCCCCGAGGCGGAACTGCTCCCGGTCTTTGAGGCCCTGGACCCCACCATCCGCGAGGCCGGGGACTTGACAACGGATGCGTCGGCGCGGGCCGCGGATACGGTTGCTCGGGCGCGGGCCCAGGCTGCTGCTCTGGTGGAGCAAGCCCGTTTGGACAGCGGGGCGGTGCGCGCCGATGCCGCAGCAGCTGTCTCCCGGGAAGCCGAGCAGGCTGATGAAGAGATGCTGCACCTTGCAACTGAAGAGGCGGCGGAACTGAAGCGAAGGGGCGAATCGCGCGTGCCTGAATTGGCGGCCGTGATTGTTGCGGACTTGGTGCGGGATCTGCTCGGCTCCGGCTCCGACTCTGACTCCGGATCCGGGTCCAACTCTGCCTCCGGCTCCGACTCTGACTCCGGCTCTGACTCCGGCTCCGGCTCCGGCTCCAACTCTGCCTCCGGCTCCGACTCCGACTCTGACTCTGACTCTGACCAAGATGAGCGGCAGGACGGGACTCCCCCCGCCGGCGATCAGGACGGCGGATCAGGAAAGCACCGGCATCTGAAAGACCCCGGCACATGAGCAACGGCAGATGAGAGAGACCCGCGCTTGTTGAAAACCGGAGCTAGGAACCCGCAGGAAGAACACCGGATGAAGGACACCGCATGAAGGACACCGCATGAGAGTCACAGGGCGATGAGAGCAGATTGGGTGGCCGCGTCCGTCCGTGCCCGCTCCATGGCTGCGCGTCGGGTTGGTGCGGGAACGTGCCGCGAGATCGCAGCGGCCCCGGGTCTGCAAACGGCGCTCGATCGACTGGCGGACACCGGATACAGCGCAGAAGTGGGTTCTGTCAGCACGCTGCCGGAGGCCCACATGGCCACCCGCAGAACCGTCCTGTGGCAGCTGCGGGTTCTTGCGGGATGGCTTCCTGCCGGAGGTGCCCGGCTGGTCCGCGCCGCTGCGGCAGCATTCGAAGCAGACAACATCCTGGCCCTGGATCTTCAGCTGCGTCGGGAGCAGCCGGCGCCGGACGGGGGCACCGGCGGCGGGGACACAGGCGGCGGGGACACAGCCGGCGACGCCGCGGCGGACGGGAATACCGCCAATAGGAACACCGTTATCAGGAACACCGGCGGCGGGCATGCCCCCGGAGATCTCCGGTTCTTTGACCTGGGCGGCCTGGCAACAGCATGGCCAAGGATCAGAACCGCAACCACTGTTCAGGGGCTGCGGTCAACGCTGGCTTCTTCTCCCTGGGGCGATCCGGGGACGGAGGCAGAGCTTTCGGATGTCCTCACGGTGGTGTGGCTGCGCCGGCTGACCGCTGAAGCAGCTGCGGTCAGGCCGTGGGCGGCATCGGCCGGAGCACTGATCTGCGCCCGGCTGACACTGGTCCACAGGTCAGCTCCGGCGGACCGCCTGCTGACCCTCTTGCGGCCCCTTGTCGGAACCGGCTGGCCGGGCGCCGAAAACCCTGAGGCCCTGCGCGCGGTCCTTCCGCCAGGGACGGCAAAAGCATTGGACGGTGTGCAGCTCTCCACGGATCTGTGGCGTGCCGAAGCTGCATTGGCTGCCCGGGTGGAAGCAGATGGATTCAGCCTGCTCCGTGCAGGACTGCCCGGCCCGGACGTCATTCTGGGAGCAATGGCCGTGCTGGCGGTGGACGCCTGGCGGGTCCGGGCAGCACTAGCTGCAGCTGCCGTAGGCGCCGGAAACAGTGAGGTGCTCGATGCCGTGGCGTGAAACCCTGAGTCCGGTGCGGATGGAGCGCGTCGCCCTGGTGGCACCGCTGGACGCCCGGCACGACATGCTGTCCGAGGTGGCCCGGAGCGACGCGGTGGAACTCGATCTGCCTTACGAGCCCGGAACCGGACCCGAAGAAATCGATCGGGCGGCGGATGCAGCCGTCGTCCATGGTCCGGTGGCGGCTTTGGTGGGCTGGTCGCCGTCGCGGCAGGTACCCGATCTGCAGGCGGCGCTGGAACCGCACGGTGCCTCCGCCGTCGTACTCCGTCGCCCGCGCGGCGTCCAGCCGCCCACCCTGCTCACCGGAGATGACAGGCGCCGCAAGCAGGTGCCGGTTCTGTCGCGTCTGCTCGTGGACACGTACACCACCGTTCCCTACGCGGACCTGGACCCGGCCCGGATCGCGGGTGTGGCCTACGTGGTCATGTTCGGGATGATGTTCGGCGACGCCGGGCAGGGAGCGCTGCTGGTCATCGCCGGGCTGCTGATCCGGTTCCTGAAGGTTCCGCTGCTGGAACGCTACCGCCGGACCTGGCTCTTCATCACGGGCGCAGGAGTTGCCGCTGTTTTCTTCGGCTTCCTGTATGGAGAGTTTTTTGGACCAACGGGCGTGATTCCGGTGCTGTGGCTGGAACCGCTGGAGGAACCGATTCCGCTGATGATCGCTGCCGTAGTCCTGGGCGCGGTCCTCCTGGCCGGGTCGTACGCGCTGGGCACCATCAACCGGGTCCGCGAAGGAGGCTGGAGGTACGCCCTGTACGCCCGGTCCGGGCTCGCCGGAGCCTTGCTGTTCGCGGCGATCGGACTGGTGGCGTGGGGGGTGCTGGCCTCGAACACCCTCGTCCTGGTGATCGCCGGAATCGCTGCGCTGCTTGCCCTGGTGCTTATTTTTATTGGACTCTTTGCCGAGTCAGGCGGCGGAGCGACGGGCGGGCTGCAGGCCAGCGTGGAACTCGTGGACACCGTGGTGCAGCTGGGGTCCAATCTGGTGTCCTTCGCCCGCCTGGCAGCGTTCGGCCTTACCCATGCTGCCCTCATGATGGTGGTGTGGCAGGCCACCACCGCACTGTGGGCTCCGGACTGGCGGGCTATTGCCGCCATTTTGGTCTTCATTGTCGGCAATCTCCTCACCTTCGCCCTCGAAGGACTGGTAGCCGGAATCCAGGCCCTGAGGCTGGAGTACTACGAGCTCTTTTCCCGCGTCTTCCAAGAGGAAGGCAGACGGTTCCGACCGTGGAATCCGGACACATCCTCTGCACCCGCAGCTGAAAGGCATCTCCCATGAACGCCTGGCTCGCCAGCCTTCCGCTGGTCCTCATTCTTGTTGTCCTCCTCACGCTGGGAGCAGTGACGCTGATGCGCCGCAGCAGGCGCACCGGCATCAAAGCGCTGCTCGGCCTCAACGCCCTGCTGATGGCCGGCGCCCTGGCACTGTTTGCTGCGGCACTGAACGCCGCGCCCGCAAGTGCCGGAGCGGGCGACGGCGGCGCAGCCTCCACGGCTGTTTCCCTGGCCACGGAGGGAAACGACAGCAGCAGTGCAGCTTTGATCGGTGCCGCGATCGCCGTCGCCGGTTCCTCCATCGGCGCCGCCATCGCCGTGGCCTACACCGGCTCTGCCGCACTCGCGGCCATGAGCGAACGGCCTGAGATCTTTGGCCGGGCCATGGTGGTGGTGGGTCTGGCGGAAGGCATCGCCATTTACGGGCTGATCATTTCCATCATCCTGATTGGGCAGGCATGAGCAGCCCGGGCATCGTAGCCGCGCTGGGTGAACCCGCACTTCTGGCGGGCTTCGGGCTCGCCGGTGCCCTCCTGTACCCGGCGGCCGGAGATGCCCAGGTGCGTGCCGCCTGGGCGGGCCTGCCGAAGACGGTGTCAGTGGTGGTGCTGACGCCGTCGGCTGCCCGCGCCCTCTCCGACGAACTCGACGATCCGGCAGCGCCACTGACCGCGGTGCTGCCCTGATGAGCCGGCTGCCGTCCGGCTCCGACACCGCCCTTGAACCAGTTCGCTACGCGCTGCGGCGCGGAGCGGAGACGGAGGCCCGACGATTGGCGGACGAAGCCCGGCGGCAGAGCGACGAGATCCTGGCAACGGCCCGGGCGGAAGCGGAGGAAATCCGCAACACCGCTGCACGTCAGGGCAGGGAGTTAACGCGCACTGAGGCGGTTGGACGCTCTGCACGGATCCGCCGGGAGGCACGGCGCACCGTCCTGGCACAGCAGGAAGCGCTGCGGACTGAACTCATCCGCAGGGTCATGGAGCAGGCCCAGGAGCTGCGCCGCGATCCTCGGTATCCCCGGATCCTGCGCCGGCTCACCGCCCGCGCGGATGCACTTCTGGGTCCCATGGCCTCCGTTACGGAGAGCTACAAGGGCGGGGTGACGGCGAGCGCCGGTTCCCGGCATCTGGACCTCTCACTTCCCACTCTGGCCGAACAGGCTCTGGACAACCGTTCCGGGGAGGTGTCCCGGTTATGGGCAGAAGGATAAGGCCGGCCGGCAGCAGTACCGGCCTGGAAACGGGAACCATCACACGGATCAGCGGGCCCCTGGTGGAAGCTACGGGGCTGCAGGGGTTGTCCATGCTGGAGGTGGTCAGCGTTGGGCCTGCACGCATAGCCGCGCAGGCGGTGGCTATCAACGGCGCCGATGCCACCTTGCAGGCCTACGAATACACCGGCGGACTGAAGGCAGGCGACCGCGTGCAGCGTACCGGCAGCCAGCTCTCCGGACTGCTGGGACCGGGTCTCCTGGGCACAGTCTTCGACGGACTGCTGCGCCCGCTGTCCTCCGCTCCCCTGTGGCTAACCCAGGACCGGCAGGCCTCAGCGGAAGATCCCACCGTACTGAACACCGAATGGGCCTTTGCGCCGTCGGTGGCCCCGGGCGATACCGTGCGGCCCGGGCAGGTCATCGGCACCGTGCCGGACGCCGGCGCGGTGGAGTTCCGGGTCATGGTGCCGCCGAACGTTCGCGGCGAGGTGCAGTGGCTTGCCGCCGGCCCGGTCCATCCGCTGGATGCCGTGGCCCGCGTGGGCGGGGTGGAGATCCCGCTCGCGCAGCAGTGGCCGGTGCACCGCGCACGCCCCTTCAGCGAGCGCCTGAGCGATGCGGTGCCCCTGCAGACGGGCCAGCGGGTTCTTGATCTGCTCTTCCCGCTTCCCCGGGGCTCAGCCGCCGCTGTTCCCGGCGGATTCGGAACGGGCAAGACCCTCACCCTGCAGCAGATTGCCAAGTGGTCCGACGCCGACGTCATTGTGTACGTGGGCTGCGGCGAGCGCGGCAACGAGATGGCGGACGTCCTGGACGGGCTCTCCGGGCTGGAAGACCCGCGGACCGGCGGGAAGCTGATCGACCGGACGGTCATCATCGCGAACACCTCCAACATGCCCATGATGGCCCGCGAAGCCTCCATTGCCAGCGGGGTTACCGTGGCGGAATTCTTCCGCGACATGGGCTACGACGCCGTGGTGATCGCCGATTCCACCTCCCGATGGGCCGAGGCCCTGAGGGAGTTCGCCAACCGCAACGGCGACCTTCCGGCGGAGGAAGGCTACCCGGCGTCGCTGGCCAGCGAACTCGCGGCCTTTTATGAGCGGGCGGCGCGGGTGCGCACCCTCGGCGGAGCGACGGCGTCGGTCACTGTCATTGGCGCCGTCTCTCCTCCCGGGGGCGACATGAGCGAACCCGTCACCACGGACACCCAGCGCTTTGTGCGGTCGCTCTGGGTACTGGACCGCGAGCTGGCGTATTCCCGGCATTATCCGGCGGTCAGCTGGCGCGGCTCCTTCTCCCGCGACGCCGATGCCCTGGCCCGGTGGCATGCCTCGAACGGTGATCCCCTCTGGGCCCAGCGGAGGGCTTCCGCCTCGCTGCTGCTCTCCGAGGCGGACCGGCTCAGCGCCCTGGCGGACATCATCGGAGCCGCTTCCCTGCCCGGACATGAGCAGATGGTGCTCCTGGGCGGGCGGCTGGTGCGCGACGGCGTCCTGCTGCAGAACGCGCTCAGCCCCAACGACGGCTATTCCTCCGCCGAGAAAGGATCTGCCCTCCTGCAGATCGTGCTGGACGTGGTGGATGCCTGCCAGACCCTGGTGGCGCGCGGAGTGCCGCCCGCCGACGTCGAGCGCCTGGACTTCACCCCGGTGCTGCGGCTGCGTGAGGACACCGGGCCCACCGATGCCGACGGCGTCCTCACGCGGGGGAACGCCTTTGTGCGGCAGCTCCAGCAGCTGGGCAACCCCAGCCAGAGTGACAGGGACTCCGGCGCCGAAAAACGAAACTCCGGACCACCGGGCGTGAACCCACCGGAGAGTGTTGGCGAGCCAGTGAAGGAAGTACCGGGAGGCGCAGATGGGGGAACCTGACAGCAGTGCGGTGCCCCGCGTGGGCCACACCGGAGTGCGTGAGCTGCGCGGTCCCCTGCTGGTCCTGGGCGACGCGGCCGGCGTGGGCTGGGATGAGTTCGCCACCGTTGCCGTTGCCGGGCAGCCGGACCGGCACGGCCTGGTGCTGGAGGTGGACGGGGATGAGACCACCCTGCAGATCCTCGAAGGCACCGAAGGCATGTCGCTCGGCGGTATTGAGGTCCGTTTCCAGGGCAGGCCGCTGGCGGTTCCCACCGGCCTGGACTGGCTGGGCCGGGTCTGCAACGGACGCGGGGAACCGCTCGACGGCGGCCCGCCCGTTACCGCGGAGACGTCGATGCCGGTGGGCGGCTGGCCCCTGAATCCCGTCTACCGCGAGCCGCCAAAGGATCCGGTGATCACGGGTATCTCCGCGATCGACGCCCTGACCACGCTGGTGCGCGGACAAAAGTTGCCCATCTTCTCCGTGCCCGGCCTCCCGCACCTGACACTGGCCACCCAGATCGCGGCGCAGGCCACCACCTCCGCCGGACGGGCCTTTCGGGTGGTGTTTGCCGCCATGGGCATGACGCACGCAGACATCGCCTACATCAGGGACCGGCTGGAGGAACGCTCCGCTGCCGGAGAACTGGTGCTGTTGCTGAACGCCGCTGATGATCCGGTGATTGAACGCATCCTCACACCCCGGATAGCGCTCACCGTGGCCGAGTCTCTGGCCTACGACCACGATTCCGACGTGCTGGTGGTGATGTCGGATATGACCAGCTACGCCGAGGCCGTCCGCGAGGTCTCCGCCGCCCGACGCGAGATTCCTGCCCGCCGCGGTTATCCCGGCTATCTGTACAGCGACCTGGCGCAGCTTTATGAGCGCTGCGGCCGGGTCCAGGGCAGGGAGGGGTCGGTGACCATTGTGCCGGTCCTGACCATGCCGGCCGGGGACATCACGCACCCCGTGCCTGACCTGACCGGGTATATCACCGAGGGACAGGTGGTCCTGGATCCCGAGGTGGACGCGCGGGGAATCTATCCTCCGGTGGATGAACTCTCGTCCCTGTCCCGTCTGATGCGCAGCGGCGCGGGAAAAGGCCGGACCCGTGAGGACCATCTGGACGTGGCCGCCCAGATCCTCTCCGCCATGGCCCGGGCCAGATCCGCTGCGGAACTGGCCGAACTGGTGGGTGCCGGAGCACTCAGCGAGACGGACAATGCCTACATCGAGTTCCGCACCGTGGTGGAGCGGGATCTGCTCAATCAGGGCCGCGATGAGCTCCGGACCTTTGACGAAACGATGGACCGGGCCTGGCGCGCCCTGTCGCTGCTGCCGCGCCGGGAGCTGAGCATGCTCTCGTCGGCGTTCCTGGACAAATACCTTCCCGGGCCGATAGGCGGTGCCCGGCTGTGAGCGGGTTCCGCGGCGGCGGCAGCCGTGCGGAGAAGGCCGATGTCCAGCGTCGCCTGGCCACGGCCACGCGCGGTGCGCAGCTGCTGGACCGCAAGGAGCGGATCCTGCAGATCGCTATCAAGGGCATGCAGGAGAAAGCCGACGCCGCCCGGAGCACCTGGCAGGAGCAGGCCGCCCGGGCTGCGCTCTGGCTGCAGCGGGCTGCCGGTTTGGACGGTCAGGACCGCATCAGGGAAGCGGCACCGGATGAGACCGCCACCGTGCGGCTGGAGTGGGGCGGGGCCATGGGCATTTCCTTCCCTCAGGGCGCAGAGTGCATCCTGCCCGAGCCGGCACCAATCGGCGGCAGCTCAGCCTTGGCCTATGCCCTCGCCACGCACCGGGAGGCACTGCAGGCGGCAGTTGAAGCTGCGAGCGCCAGCCGGGCCCTGCTGCTGGTTTCCCGGGAACTGGCTGCCACCCGCACCCGGCAGCGTGCGGTCGAAAACCGGTGGATTCCGTCGCTGCAGGAGCAGCTTGCGGAGATTGAACGCAAGGTCGCCGAGCAGGAGCTGGAGGAGAGCCTGCGGCTGCGCTGGTCCGCCGGGCTGCTCTGACGGGCTAACACTTCTCCTGCGGCCCTGAGGTAGCCTGCGGTCATGCCCTCTCTCCGCCGAGTGTTGTCCCCGCGCCCAACACAGCGCCCAACACCCCCACGCGGAGTAACCGTCCGCCGGATGCTGCTGGCCGGAGCGGCCGTGGCTGTGGTGGCTGCCGGACTATGGGCACGCACGGGGCTGGCCGGTGCGGCCGGTGACGCAGCAGGCGGAATCCTGTACGCGGTGCTGATCTACCTGCTGCTGGCCTTTACGGCACCCCGGGCACGCGGTGCTGCGGTGGCTGCTGCCGCCGTGGTTCTCTGCGTGGTCATTGAACTCTTTCAGCTCACACCGTGGCCGGCGCAGTGGGGAATGCAGTGGGCGCCGCTGCGGCTGGTCTTCGGCACCACCTTCAATCCCTGGGACCTACCCGCGTACGCGGCGGGCGGCGGTGTTGCCGCGCTGACGGATTGGCTGCTGCGCCCGGGCACCGGAGCATTGCATGACAAAAGGGAGCCTGCCGGCCCCTGGTGTCCCGAATCAGAGCCGGAAGGCCGCGGCCCGCACCGGTGAACCGTCAACTCCGGCCAGCCGCAGCGGAAGCGCCGAGAACAGCGGATCCGGCCACGGAACTGCCGCCAGATTGGTGAGGTTCTCAATGATGGCGCCGCCTGCTCCCAGGAACACGTCATGGAAGGGAAGCACGGCCGGCCCGGTGGAACCTGCAGGTGGCGTGGGGTCGGGATTCAGGGTGTCCACGCCCACCAGGCGCACGCCCGCTTCGAGGAGCCGGACGGCAATCCCGGCCTCGAACGATGGATGCCGAAGATAGCGCTGCGTACCGAAGTCAGCGGACCAACCGGTGTGGAAGAGGACGATCGTGCCCGGCGACATTCCTTCCAGGCCCCCGGCCACGTCCTGCCACCGGATGCGGCCATGCTCGGCTGCGCCCGGTACCGCTACAATCCTCGCGCGGCCCATCAGCATGTCCAGGGGAAGCTGATCCACGCTGGCACCGTCCGGAACGGTATGCAGCGGCGCGTCCAGATGCGTGCCGCTGTGGCTGCCGAGGTGCAGCTCCGCTACCTGGAAGCCGTCCTCCGCCACGGTGGCGGCATTCTTCAGGCGGACATCGGGGTCCCCGGGAAAGACCTGCATTCCGGTGACCACGGGGTGGCTGAGGTCAACTACCTGCATGCTCAGCCTCAATTCCGGCCCCGCTCAGATGCCGGGATACCGGCGACCCGGAGACGAGCCTTCCGGACGCGGCACACCAGCCCCAGTAAAGGGCAAAGCTGAACAGGAAGGTGGGAATGGTGGCCCCTATCGGGCTGGCGACGGCGTAGGTCAGCAGCACCGAGACGGCGGCGCCCAGCAGCCAGGTAACGAGAGCCGGCACATTGAATCCGGCCCGGAACCAGTAGCGGCCGCCGCGGGCGCGGAGGATATCGGCCGTGTAGGAGGACTTGTTGACGAGGTAGTAGTCGGCGATCATTACCGCGAAGACGGGAATGAACAGCGAACCAATCACCGTGAGGAAGGAGGTGAAACTGTCCAGCAGCCCCAGCCAGGTAGACCCCAGGATGGACACCGCACCCAGTACCAGCGCGGTGGGAAGAAAGCGGATTTTCCGCGACGGAACCATGTTCACCACGGAGGAGACCATCCCGTAGACCACCATCGTGTTCGTGGCCATGACGGAGAGGAAGATGACCACGGCAAGAGGTGCACCGAAGACCCCCACGATGACTGCCGGCTCGAAGCCCACGGCCTCCCCGCCGTCGAGCACCACATAGCCGATGGCCGTAGCGCCCAGCACCATTGCCAGGACAGTGGAGAGCAGGTAGCCGACGGCGGACCCCGCCACACCGGCCGTCTGCGTCCGGGCCAGGCGGTTGAACTCAGCGGACAGTACGGTCCAGGAGACCGCGGTGGCAATGACGACGTCGAGCACCGTGATCGCCGACCAGCCGGCTGCGGGATCCGCGGGGATGGCGGCGAACTCGGCCAGCGGGAACGTGGTGAAGGAAACCGTGAAGATGTAGCCCATGATGGCCAGGATCACCAGCGCCAGCCACGGCTCCACCCGGGCAATGCCCTTGTGTCCAAAGATGGCCAGCGCCACGACCAGCAGCTGGCAGAGGACGGAGAACAGAACCGGCGAGGAGAATCCGGTGGCGCGTTCCACCAGGAAGTTCACGGTGACGCCGGCCAGCATGGCCTGTACCCAGCTCCACCCCATCAGGATCACCACGTTTGCGGCCACGGCCACGAACGAGCCGCGGAGCCCAAAAGCACCCTTGGACAGGGACATAGTGGGGAGGCCGGTGCGGGTACCCATATTGCCGATCAGCACCAGGACGGTGCCACCGATGACGGTTCCCAGCACGATCATGCCCACTGCCGTTGGCCAGGTAACACCGGGCACAAAAAGGGTGCCGGTAAGCAGAGTGGTGACCACGAGGTTGGCAGCGAGCCAGATCATGCCGATCCGGCCCGTACCCAGGGTTCCGCGGATGGGGCCGTAGCCTTCGGAGTCTTCATCCAGCCGGCGGGAGACGCGGGTCCAGGCGGAGGGCCTGGTTCCTGCAGCCGGCCGGCCGGCCGTGGACGTTTCTGTTCCCCGGCCTGAGCCGGCCTCACGTGATGCCATAGCGGTGCCGGCCCTACGCGGCGTCGCCGGCGGGCAGCCGGAGGGAGAGATGCTCATGGACCGCCACTATCCGGCCGCCATCATCCAGCCGGGCAAAGACAATGGTCTCCTGCTCCCGCGTGGTATCGCGGACACCTCCGGTTTGCGTGGTGGTTTCCACTGTGTGGCTGAACACGGCGCTTGTTCCGCACAGCTGCACCCGAGCGTTGGTGCTTTCGCAGCGAACCACGGACCACCCTTCGGCGAGCCAGCCCTTCCAGAGCGCCTCGTAGTCGCCTCGGCTTTCGAGACGCTGCGCCTCTGAGTAGAAGACGAAGGTGGCGTCGGGTGCGAAAGCCGCAAAGTAGGCGTCCGTATCCGTCCGGGAAAAAGCGGTGACGAGCTCCTCCGCTGCGGCGAGGACCTCCCCTTCGGTCAGCTGATCGACCTGGTGGTGAGAATTCATAACGGCCCTTCCGGCGCTTCGCTTATTCGCGGGCCGGTACATCAGGCAACGACCAGCGAGTAAACAAATAGTGCTTATTAGAAAACACCAGTGTCAAGTGACTGGAGTCACTTGTCAACCGGGCCCGTCGGCCTGAGCCGGGTCCGGCGGTACGAAGCCGACGGAACTGGGCCGGCACGGGCCGGAGTATTCCCAGCGCCGGAACCCTCATCGAGGCGTTCAATGATGGTGAAGTCCCACCCCGGATATGAGCCCCTGTGCTCAGCCGGATTTTCCGTCCTGCGCTTGCAATCACCATCAGCGCAATCACCATCAGCGCCTTTCACCGCCCGCAGCTAACTCATACTGCGCATCGAAACAGTAATACTCAACTGTTCCCGGCGCTACCTTGCAATTGGGAATTACTCCTTTAGTCTCACTATTCTGCATAAGCACACCGGAGTTATGGCAGGTTGAACGCATCGCATGGCGCGGTGCACCCACCGTTTGCGAAGGCGATGGCATGACTCGCAAAGGGGATAATCGTAGGCATTTCAAACGCTCAGCGTTACTCATTTGCTTAACCTCCCGCGGACGAGCTCAAGAAGGCCTTGGATGCAGCACCCACCAGCATTCAGGACACCTCGGTCAAATCAAATGCAGCTAAAGTCCAAGACCTCAGAACGCCGTTCGAGATAAGTAACGGCTCTGCCTGGACGTCGGTGGCAGAAGCCAGGAAGTTCAACCAGCGCCTAGACGACAGCAGCGCACGGATCAAGGTGGAACAGATCGGCCCGTCGGAACACTCCCATATCAGAGACAAATCCGGGAAGGGAGGCGCCGAAGCTTAATGGTTGTGGACTCTACTCGTAGCGCGTACCCATGGCCGTTCGAACCTCGTCGAGGGTTTGGACGGCTACCTGATTGGCCCGTTCGTTGCCCCGTCGCAGGACGTCCCCAATAAAACTCGGGTCTTTGGCCAGCTCAGCCCGACGCTCACGGTGGCCGGCGAGGAAACCGTTGACTGCATCCGTGGTGAGTTTTTTGAGCGCTCCACTGCCAGCGTCCCCGATGCTCTCCGCTATCTCCTCCGGTGTTTTCCCCGTACACAGTGAGGAGGTGGATAGCAGAGCTGACACGCCGGGGCGCGACTCGGGGTCAAAGCTGATGCGGCGTTCTGAATCAGTGGGCGTCCGCCGAATGACCTGCGCTGTTTCGTCCGCGGACATTCCCAGCGCAATTGCGTTGCCATAGCTTTTAGACATCTTGCGCCCATCCAGGCCCGGTACCTCCGGAGTGGAGGTAAGCAAAGCCTCCGGCTCCGGAAAAACCCTGCCGTACCGTTCGTTGAAGCGCCGGGCTATAACGCGTGTCATCTCAATGTGCGGCAGGTTGTCCTTTCCAACGGGAATCAGGTTTCCTTTGCAGAACAGAATGTCCGCTGCCTGATGCACGGGATAGGTGAGCAGCAGTCCGCTTAGCGCCCGCCCGGAGGCAGCCAGCTCCGATTTCACCGTCGGATTGCGGTGCAGCTCTGCTTCCGTGACCAGGCTCAGGAACGGAAGCAGTAATTGGTTAAGTGCGGGGACCGACGAGTGGGTAAAGATCGTTGTCTGATCCGGATCCATGCCGGCGGCAAGATAATCCACAACGGCGCTATAGACGTACTCGCGCACCCGCGGCATGGAATCGCGGTCGGCAATCACCTGATAGTCGGCAAGGACCAGAAAAGCATCCACCCCAGCGCGCTGGAGTCTGATCCGCTCGACTATGCTGCCAAAAAAGTGGCCAAGATGAAGGAGTCCGGTGGGCCGTTCACCGGTAAGTACCCGGTAGTCCCCAGGCGCCTGCAGGACGGCCTGGGCAAGCTCGAGCGAACGCTGTTCCACAGCGTCAAATGAATTCATTGACTGTTCCTCTATCTGAGCGTTTTGAGCTGCCAGCGCTGCGGATGCCGGAGAAGGAACGCGTCGCAGGCTGCCGTGCAGCCCGCGGACATGATTAATGAACCGGCTGCCTAGTGCAGCCGCCACCAACTCATGGGGTATTTGTTCATGCGGCCATCCTAACGCCGGGCGGCTCCCGTCCGCACACGCTGTGGAAGGAGACCGGCCGGGCAAACAGCCCTACAGCCGGAACCCCTCATCGAGGCGTTCAATGATGGTGACGTTGGCCTGCCCGCCGCCTTCGCACATGGTCTGCAGTCCGTACCGTCCACCCGTGCGTTCCAGTTCATGGAGCAGCGTGGTCATGATGCGGGCGCCGGTGGCCCCAATGGGATGGCCCAGGGAAATACCGCCGCCGTTGACGTTCACCTTGTCCATGTCCACATTAAGTTCACGCTGCCAGGCCAACACCACGGAAGCGAAGGCCTCGTTAATTTCCAGCAGGTCAATGTCCGCCAGGCTCATGCCGGTCCGGCCCAGGGCATGCCGCGTGGCTTCAATAGGAGCGCTGAGCATCATAATGGGATCGTCGCCGCGGGCCGAAATCGAATGAATGCGCGCGCGGGGCCTGAGGCCGTACCGGCGCACGGCGTCCTTGGAAGCGAGCAGCAGCACTGCGGCAGCATCGGAAATCTGCGACGACGTGGCAGCAGTGAGCCGGCCACCCTCGGACAGCGGAGCCAGGGACTCGATCTTGGCCCGGTTCGGTTCCCGCGGCCCCTCATCCGCGCTAATGCCGTTTAGCGGCAGGATTTCGCGGTCAAAGCGGCCCTGGGCCTGGGCGGCGAGGGCCCGGACGTGGGACTCGACAGCGAAGTCCTCCATCTCGGCCCGGGTCAGGCCCCACTTGTCCACCATCATTTCCGCACCTAGGAACTGGGAGACCGTCTGGTCCCCGTAGCGCTCGGCCCAGCCAGTGGACCCGGTGAAGGGGTCCGAAAAGCCCAGTTCGCGCGCAGCGGTGTTGGCGTAGCCAAGGGGGATTGAGGACATGCTCTGGACTCCGCCGGCCAGGACCAGATCACTGGTTCCGCTCATGACCGCCTGCGCAGCATAGGACACCGCCTGCTGTCCGGAACCGCACTGCCGTTCCACCGTGGTGCCGGGGACCCGCTCGGAGAGGCCCGCCGCCAGCCAGGCCGTGCGTGCAATGTCCATGGACTGCGGGCCCACCTGGTCAATGGCCCCCAGGATGACTTCATCAAATTCCGCGGAATCGATTCCAGTACGCCGGACTGTCTCGGCAATCACATGGGCGGCCAGATCGGCGGGATGGATCTTGCTCAGCCCGCCGTTTCGTCGGCCCACGGGGGTACGCACTGCGTCAATAATGAATGCTTCAGTCATGGGGACAGGGCCTTTCGTCGTCGTCAGACTGCTGTGTTTCACCCCACAGTAAGGGATGAAAACGACGCCGGCACCAGACCATTGGTATGCATTCGGCCGCGCCATGGCCGCCCTTTGATCGTGCCCTCCCGCTGACCTCCGTCGGGGCCCGCCCCGGCACCGGCTAGAATGGAAAGGCTGTCATTGCTGGCAGCGCAGCCGCGAGTGTCCAACCCTGCGGCCACACACCCACCACACGTGAAAGCAGCGGAGTGTCCTTACAGGTTCAGCCCACCGTCAGCGCCACCACCAGCCCGGCCGGCAAGTCGGCGAATCAGGCCATCGCCCGGGAATCTTCCCGGCGACGCACCTTTGCGGTGATCTCCCACCCCGACGCCGGTAAGTCCACGCTCACCGAAGCTCTGGCACTGCATGCCCGCGTCATCGGCACGGCCGGTGCCACCAACGGTAAGGAAAACCGCCGCGAGACGGTCTCCGACTGGATGCAGATGGAAAAGGACCGCGGCATCTCGATCAGCTCCACGGCCCTGCAGTTCGCGTACCGGGACACGGTCATCAACCTGCTGGACACCCCGGGCCACGCCGACTTCTCCGAAGACACCTACCGCGTCCTCGCCGCCGTTGACTGCGCCGTCATGCTGGTGGATGCGGCCAAGGGCCTGGAAACCCAGACCATGAAGCTCTTCGAGGTCTGCCGCGCCCGGAACCTGCCCATCATCACCGTCATCAACAAGTGGGACCGGCCCGGGCTGGACCCGCTGGCCCTGATGGATGAGATCACCGAACGTACGGGACTCACCCCCATGCCCCTGACCTGGGCCGTGGGCATCGCCGGCGACTTCCGCGGCGTCTGGGACCTGCAGAAGGACGAATACGTCCACTTTGAACGGCAGAACTCCGGTGCCTCCCTGGCCAAGGAAGAGCACCTCAGCCCCGAGGATGCCCTGGCCCGCGAAGGCGACGTGTGGGAGGACTCCCTGGGCGAAGCCGAGCTGGTCATCGACGGCCGCGAGTTTGACCGGGATGCCTTCCTGGCCGCCAAGGCCACTCCCATCCTCTTCTCCTCCGCCGCCCTGAACTTCGGCGTGAAGCAGATCCTGGACGCCTTGGTGGATCTGGCCCCTTCTGCCGGACCCCGCGAAGACAAGGACGGCGGGCTGCGCCCGGTCGAGGCTCCGTTCTCCGGCTTTGTCTTCAAGGTCCAGGCCGGCATGAACAAGGCCCACCGCGACCACGTGGCCTTCATCCGCGTCTGCTCCGGCATCTTTGAACGCGGCATGGTGGTCACGCATTCCAACACCGGCAAAACCTTCGCCACCAAATACGCCCAGCACCTCTTCGGCCGCGAACGCGAGGTGATCGACCAGGCGTACCCGGGCGACGTCGTCGGGCTGGTCAACGCCTCCGCCCTGAGGGTAGGCGACAGCCTGTACGTGGAGGAGGCAGTGGAGTACCCGCCGATTCCGTTCTTCAGCCCCGAGCACTTCCGAGTGGCCCGATCCAAGGATCCCAGCCGCTACAAGCAGTTCCGGCGCGGCATCGACCAGCTCGAGCATGAGGGCATTATCCAGGTGCTGCGCTCGGACCGGCGCGGAGACCAGGCACCCGTGCTGGCCGCCGTCGGGCCCATGCAGTTTGAGGTGGTGGAGGACCGTATGACGCAGGACTTCAACGCCCCGATGCGCTATGAACAGCTCTCCTACTCGCTGGCGAGACTGACCACGCCGGACGCAGCGGAAATCCTGGCCAACGTGCACGGCGCCGAAGTCCTGCAGCGCACTGACGGCGCCTATCTGGCACTGTTCAACGATATTTGGGCCCTGCGGCGCGTCGAAAAGAACCATCCGGAGATTTCACTAACCGTCATCGGCACGGAATCCCCTAACAGCCGCGGCTACTAGGCTCCACGGAAGGCGCAGCAGCGTTATCCGCTTGCCGTCCGGGGTTGCGTGAGTGCTGGATGGCGCCCACATCCCGCCGGATGCGGGCGTCGTGTTGGCCAATTTCATCGTGTCGGCCGCCGTGTGCAGCCCGGGCGCCCGGACCACAGATGCACGCACCGGCCCGGCCGGGACAAAGCCGAAGCCCGGGTATAGGCTCGCTGGCACAAGAGCTGAACGAGGAACGAGCCGGCGGGGGCCACAATGAGACAGGTGAAGCAACTCGGGGGAAGCGTGCTCTTTGTGATGTCTCTGGCCGCAGCCCTCACCGCTTGCACCCCTACCGGCGACCTCGCCTTCAGCAACGAAGGCCCTGACGAGGTGAGGGTCTCCACCGGGAATCAGGATTTCACTGTCGATCCCGACGGCGGGGTCCAGATCCTCGGATACGGCTGCACCGAGGGGGACATCCGTGTCGAATTCGCTTCCGGCCAAGAGGTTGTCATCACCGAACAGGTGTGCCCGGACCAGCAGATCGTGATTCAGGACGGCACAGTCGACCTGGAACCCACCCCGGCCACCTGATCAGCATCTGATCCGCAGGAGATGTAACGGTCGACGCGTCACGCACCCGCGCTGAGCGTAAGAATTTCTAATCAGAAGCCCGAAATCAGGTAAGCGTTAGTTTTTCGTGAGTATGCTCAACGCACTACTTACTGCCGCTCCACTGGTTCGGGGCGGCCTCCCTCCGGAAGGTCGCAGCCATGTCTGTTCATGCGTTCCCCACACTCTCCCATCCCGGTTTTGCCCCGGTTCCCACCGGTGCCGCCGCGGAGGATTCCGAGGCCTGGCAGGCCCTGAAACAGGCGGCGACGGACCTGCAGTTGCTGCAGAACAAGGACGGCTCAGTGGACGCTGAGAACAGGAGTGCGGCCGAGGAGCTCCTGTCAGTGGTTGCCGCCGCCGTCGAAGCCCTGGCTCCCGCTTTTGAGCACGACGCCGAATACCTGTCCCTGGTGGTCAGCGACCTGCAGCGCTGGGTTGCCGATGGACTGGGCGAACCTGATTTCCTGGATTCCCTGCTCGTCTTTTCCCCGCAGCTGGACCGCACTGACGGACTGCAGCACCTGGTCCTGTTCCCCATGTATACGCAGAACGGTTCCACCAACCGTTATGTCGAAGCCGTGCTGATCGAAGTCATCTGGCCGGAATTCATCGGCGAACTGGAGGCAGGCGAGTACTCCAACAAGCTCTTTGTACCGATCCGGTTCAGAGACTTCACCCCCGGCTATGACACCAACTCAGCGGTTCTGTTCCCCGAATCAGTGGCCGTCCGTGAAACCCCCACCTTCACCTGGGGCGCCATCTTTGCCGACCGCGAAGCCGCCCGGTTCCGGCGCGTGCTCCGGGCCGCTGCCGAGATCACCTCACTGGACCTGCCCGAGGACGCGGCTGCACTGCTGGATGATCAAAAGCTGGCGCAGGACACCTTTGTCATGTGGGACCTGATCCACGACCGCACGCACATGCGCGGAGATCTGCCCTTTGACCCGTTCATGATCAAGCAGCGGATGCCGTACTTCCTCTATTCCCTGGAGGAGCTGCGCTGCGATCTCACCGCCTTCCGGGAAGCCGTGAAAATCGAAAAGGACGAGGACGCTTCCCCGGAAGCCCGCAAACATGCCACGCTGGTCCAGTACGCGGTGATCTTTGACCGGATCTTCCGGTTCGCTATTACGGGCAGCCGGGTGCGCAACTATGACGGCCTCGGCGGGCAGCTGCTGTTCGCCTGGATGCACCAGAACCACGTCCTGCACTGGACCGACGGCAAACTGAGCATCGACTGGGAAGACGTGGCCGACGTCGTTGTCCGCCTGGGCGCGAACATCGAGGAACTGTACTGGCGCTCCATCGACCGGCCGAAGACCGCCCACTGGTTTGCCGCCTACGACCTGGTTTCCGCCACGCTGACACCCAACCCGGCCTCTGTTTGGGCCAAGGGCCCGGACGCCCTGCCGCTGGACGGTCCGCCGCGCGGGCTCACCGACCAGGTGCTGGACGACGAATTCCCGCTGTCCATGTTCTACGAAGCGCTGTCCAAGAAAATGGCCCCGGTCATCGAGTCCACCTCGGGAATCACAGGGAGTTCGAACTAAATGAGTACAACGCCGGCCACCGGAACGTCCGCCTCTGACCAGTCCTTGCGGGGCCGTACCGTTTTGGTGGCCGGTGCCGCGTCCGCCTCCGGCGTCGCTGCGTGTAAGGCGCTGGAAGTTGCCGGGGCAAAGGTAGTGGCCGTGGGCCGCGACGCCGCCCGGCTGGAGACCACCCTCTTTGAGCTGTTCGACGCCGATCTGCGCACCTGCGATCTCTCCAACCCCGGCGACGTGGATGCACTGTCGCAGGACCTGCAGGAGATCTATGGCGGGATCGACGGGCTGATCCATCTGGTGGGCGGCTGGCGCGGAGGCGGCGGCATCACCGGGCAGTCCGAAGATGACTGGGACTTCCTGCAGACCAACATCCTGCAGACCCTGCGCAACGTCAGCCGCAGCTTTTATGATCAGCTGGCAGCCTCCGACGACGGCCGGTTGGCGATTGTCTCCTCCACCTCGGTGGACTCCCCCACCGCCGGCGGCGCCGGATACGCAGCGGCCAAGGCCGCCGCCGAGGCCTGGGTCCAGGCCATCGCTCAGGGCTTCCGCCGCGCCCAGTCCGGCGCAAAGGTAAACCCGCAGCCCCAGCACTCGGCCGCCGTCGTCTTTGTGGTGAAGGCCCTGGTGGACGATGCCATGCGCGCCGCCGAGCCGGACCGTAATTTCGGCACGTACACCGATGTGCAGACCCTGGCCGAGGCCGCCGTCGGCCTCTTTAGCCAGGATGCCGCGCAGCTGAACGGGCAACGCATCTCGCTGGTCCCGCACGTCTGAGCCGCGGTTCAAACCGAACACCCCGTAAGAGATACTGGACACTGTGACCAACATTTCCCCCCTGCATGACATATCCATCCGCGCGTTTGCCTCCGATAACTATTCCGGGGTCCATCCCGAAATCCTGGATGCACTCACTGCCGCTAATCAGGGCCACCAGGTGGCCTACGGCGAAGACGTCTACACAGCCAAGCTGCGCGAGGTCCTGACCACGCACTTCGGCAGCCAGATGCGCGCCTTCCCGGTCTTCAACGGCACCGGCGCCAACGTGACCGCTCTGCAGTCACTCCTGCCGCGCTGGGGCGCTGTCATCTGCGCCTCCACCGCCCACATCAACGTGGACGAAAACGGTGCTCCCGAACGCATCGGCGGCATGAAGCTGCTCCAGATCCCCACTGACGACGGCAAACTGACGCCTGAACTGATCGACCAGGAAGCCTGGGGCTGGGGCGATGAGCACCGCGCCCAGCCGCTGGCCGTGTCCATCACGCAGTCCACCGAACTGGGCACGCTCTACACAGTTGCCGAAATCACCGCGATCGCCGAGCACTGCCACAAGCACGGCATGGCCCTGCACATGGACGGCGCCCGGCTGGGCAACGCCGCCGCGGCGCTGGGGGTGGGCCTGGGCGCCATGACCACCGAAGCCGGCGTCGATATTCTTTCGCTTGGCGGCACCAAGAACGGCATGATGTACGGCGAGTGCATCGTCTCGCTGAACCCGGAGGCCTCCCCCGGGCTGGACTTCCTGCGCAAAATGAACATGCAGCTGGCTTCCAAGATGCGTTTCATTTCCGCCCAGTTCGTCGCCTTGTACGGGGAGGACCTGTGGCTGCGTTCGGCCTCGCACGCCAATGCCATGGCGCAGCGGCTGCGCACTGCAGTGGAGAAGATCGACGGCGTCGAGCTGACCCAGCCCACGGAGTCCAATGCGGTGTTCGCCAAGCTGCCCGCGGGTGCGGCTGACCGGCTGCGGTCCTCGTTCCGGTTCTACGACTGGGACCAGGCCACCGGCGAGGTGCGCTGGATGTGCACCTTTGACACCTCCGAGGACGACGTCGACGCGTTTGCCGACGCCATTGCCCGCGAGGTTGCTGCGGATCCTGTGACCTTGTAGATCCCCAGACCCGGTAACGGCGCGCGCACCGGCGGGCACACCCGCCGGTGCGTTTGGCTGTTCAGCTACTTTGCTTTCAACAGCCGTTCGACCCGGGGCTTGACCTCCGTGGCCAGGAGTCGGATGGATTCAAGGAAATGTTCCTGCGGCAGGCCGCCAACATCCATCTGCAGGAAGTGCCGCATATGGCCCATGTGGCGATGCAGATCCACAATCCGCTCCGCGATCTCATCGGGTGCGCCAATGTAATAGGCGCCCGGTGCGTGGGCCTGGGCCACGAAGGCGCGCCGCTGCGGGGCGGGCCAGCCGCGGAGTTTACCCATCTCCATGTTCAGGTTGTACCACCCGGGATAGAAGCGCTCCATAGCTTCCTCCTTAGTGGGGGCGATGAGCCCCAGAGCGGCCACGGACACCCTGATGTTCGCACCGGTGTGCCCGGCAGCTGCGGCGGAGCGGCGGTAGAGCTCGGCGAGCGGAGCAAAGTTCTCCGGGGCGCCGCCAATGATCCCGTAGGAAATCGGCAGGCCGAGTTTCCCGGCCCGCACGGACGACGGAGCACTCCCGCCGGTGGCCAGCCAGAGCGGCAGCTGGCCGTTGACGGGCCGCGGAACAACGGCCAGTCCGTCCACATTCGGGCGGACCGAGCCGGCCCAGGTGATCCGGGCCTTGCTGTCCTGGCTCTGATTGATGGTCATCAGCAGATCCAGCTTTTCCGCGTACAAACGGTCATAGTCCTGGAGGTCGTAGCCGAACAGCGGAAAGGTCTCCACCGAGGATCCCCTGCCGGCGGTGATCTCCACCCGTCCGCCGGAGATCGCATCCGCGGTGGCGAACTGTTGGAACACGCGGACCGGGTCATCGGTGCTGATGATACTGGCGCCGCTCCCCAGCTTGATCTGCCTCGTGGCGCCGGCCGCGGCGGAGATGACCGCTCCGGGAGAGGAGGCCGGCATATCCAGCGTGTGGTGCTCGCCAACGCCGAAATAATCCAGTCCGGCCTCATCTGCCGCAACAATCGCGTCGAAGAGGTTCCGGATGGCCTCCGCCGTGGGGCGGAGACTGCCGTCCGGATTGCGCGGGGTGTCGCCAAAGCTGTAGGCGCCCAGTTCCATGGTTTCTCCTAAGGATGAAGTGAGGATGTGCAGGTGGCCCGCGGCTCAGGCTGCCGTGCTGTAGCCCGCGGAGACGAGGATCGCGTGGAGTGTGGTGGCGGTATGGCTTCCGGCGAAGATCTCGGTGCCCGGCTCAAAGGCACGCCCCGCTGCCAGCAGGCCGGCATCCACGGGGTCATATCCGAGCCGGTCGATGAAGCCGGCCACAAGGGCCTTGGCATCAGCGTGATTGCCGGCAAGACTGAGGGCGCGCCGGCCGGCGGTGCCGGGTTCCCGGCTGTCCGCCTCCAGGTCGTGGTAACCAATATGATTCAGTGACTTGACGACCTTGGCCCCGGCCAGGAATGACTGAATGACCTCGCTGCTGGTCCGGTCGTCCTTTTCGAAGTCATCGATGGCCCCGTCAACCGGTGCCCAGTAGTTCATGGCATCGATGACTGTTTTTCCGGCGAGCAGCTCGGGCTGAAGCGTGGCGTATTTGTGCAGCGGCACAGCGACCACCACCAGGTCCGCCGCTGCTGCGTCCGCCGCCGAGACGGCAGCGGCGCCGGGCACAATGACCTCCACCAGCAGCGCAATTTCCTCCGCCGGCTTGGCGGTGGCAATACTAACCTGGTAGCCGGCCTTCACGGCCTGGCGGGCCACAGCCGTACCGACCCGGCCGGCACCCAGGATTCCGATGGTGCGGGCTGTTTGCTGCTTGCTGACGTTCATGGACCGGTTCCCTAACGAAGATATGTTGTTCCACAGACTATATGTAGAACAGAACATCTGTGCAACCTCAGACTCGAGTGTATGATCTGGTTATGGCCACTGACACACAAAACCCTGTCCCGACCGCCGGGACCAGCGTCCCCGGGGACCTTGGCCGGAATCTGGGTATGGCCCTTCGTGGCTACCAGGGCCGTTTCGAGGCTGCCGTTGACGGCATGCCGGCCGGCATCAGGGGATACCAGGTACTTTCCACTGTGGTCCACCGGGATCCGGCGAACCAGCAGGCACTGGGCGCCCATCTGGCCATCGACCGCACGGTGCTGACGTACCTGCTGGATACCTTGGTGGACGCCGGGGTGGTCCAGCGCATTCCCGATCCCGCCGACCGGAGGGCGCGGAAGATTATTGCCACCGAATCAGGGGTAAAGACCCTTGCCGCCTTCGAAGAACGCGTGGCGGCAGCCGAAGCGGACCTGCTCTCCGGTTTCTCCGCCATCGAAGCCCAAACCCTCGGCTCCCTGATCAGCCAGCTGGCAGCGTCCGTCCATCAGGCCCAACCCGGCACTAATCCCTGTGACGCCATGGACAATGTGCCCTGATGTGCCCGGGTTATTAGACCAGAGGGGTAGGACCAGGCGGGTTAGCCCAGACGGAAAGTGCCCGCAAAACCGGGATCGGTAATGGCCGGCCGCGTGAGCTTAAAGGCATCAATACAATGCTCGGTACTGCCCTGCAGCATCAGGTCCGCCATAATCTTTCCGATCAGGCTGCTGAACTTGCCGGCATGGCCCGCACCGTTGAAGACAGCCACATGGGAGTGGCCGGGGAGCGTATCCAGAACAAAGTCGCGGTCGGCCGGCATGTCGTAAACGCACGTTTTATTGGCCAGCACCGGACCGGCGGCTTCCGGCAGGTGTGCGGTGAGGAAAGCGTGCAGAATGGCTGCTTCGCCGTCGTCGCCCGCAAAGACCCGCTCGCCGCTGGAAATGTACCGGCCGCGCATGTCACGGGCCAGCTTGGTGGCCGCTTCACCGTAGACCGGGAAGCCATAAAACGTCTGCGCATCGTGCCAGACCCAGATCGGAAACTTGTCCGGAGTGAAACGTCCCAGGTTCCGGCTGGCAAAGTAGCTCACCTGTTCCTGGGACAGGGTGAGACGGAAATTAAGGCCCAGATCGGGCATGAGTTCCCCCAGCCAGGACGCTGCGCAGACCACCAGATTGTCGGCGGTGAACGTGCCCGCGGAGGTAACGACGTCGACGTCGGACGCCCGGAGTTTGATGCCTTCCACCTTGGTGCGCGGCAGGAACTCCACGCCTGCGGCGAGAGCCAGCGAGGTATGCGCCGAAACAGCCCTGCGGATATCCAGCAGCCCGCCGTCTTCCTGGTAGATGCCGCTGACGTTTTCCTCGATGTGCCACTGCGGGTAGCGTGCCCGGATATCCGCAGCAGTCAACGTTTCATAGGGGATATTCACGGCGTCCATCGCCGCTTTGTACCCGGCGATATCCGCAGCTCCAACACTGTTGGCCGGCGCGAGATCCAATCCACCGGTCTTATAGACGAGTTTCAGTCCCGAACGTTCCTCCAGCTGATCCCAGGCCTGAAACATGGCCGGCGTCAGCGACGTGTAGTCGGTGCTGTGGTAGGCATGGCGGATGATCCGGGAGTGGTCTCCGGAAGATCCCAGCGTGTTCATCAGGTCAAACTGCTCAAGCACCAGCACCCGCTCGGCCCCATTGGCCGCCAGCCAGTAAGCAGTGGCCGAGCCGATGGCTCCGGCCCCAATCACAATGTGCGAATATCCCTTTGACACGCCTGCTCCTTCACCCATGAGACCCGGCTTCCAGACTATGTCCGGTGCCGACGCCGCCGGGAAATGTGAAGCAGCGCCGGAACGGTAAACCTGCACCGCCCGGCCCGGGTCATGAGCTACCGTGGGCTGAAACACGTCCCGCAAGTGCTCGGCGAAAGAAGGAATACGTGGCTTCTCTGCAGCTCTGGCACATAACAGTTTTTCTGATCGTTTTACTTATTGCAGCCGCCGTCATCGGGCTGGTCCACTATGTGAGAAAAAGTTCTCCGGAGCAGCGCGGCCAAGCTGGCCGCCCGCACCATAAGGACTAGCTCAGGATTTACGGCGTAACCAGCGTTCCTGCACAAAAACGGGAGAAACCGGCGTTCCCGCCGGCAGGGTACTCCGTTACAGCCGCGGCACAGGGTCACACTCTTCCCGCCTGCAGCAACCCCTCATAGGCTGGGCAGGTAACAAAAGGGACTCTTCGGCGAGCCTCATCCTTTGCCTGAGCCCTGCACCCGTAGTCTGCGAAGGTGAGTGCAATCGGTGACTTATCACAAGTACCCCCAGACTTCCTGAAAGCCCTCGGTTCCCTGCGGCGTGCGCAGTGCCGCCCTGAGCTGCACCTAAACGAGATTCCGGCACCGGCAAGGCTGGCACCCTTTGCCGTGTCCCTCGGCGCCGAGGTCCTGGCAAGCGGGCCCCTGGCACTGGACGAAGGACTTGGCCACGGCCCGTCCGGAATCGTCATTCCGGAGCAGACCGAGCTGGCGACGGGTCGCTTCATCCTGCTGCATGACCCGGAGGGGTCCGCGGTGTGGAACGGAACCTTCAGGATCGTCACGTATATACGGGCCGAGTTGGAACCGGATATGGGCAACGACGAACTCGTGGGCTCGGTCGCGTGGACCTGGCTGGTGGAGGCCCTGCAGGAACACGGCGCCGGGTACTCCTCCGCCGGCGGAACGGCCACCCGGATCCTCTCCGAAAGTTACGGAACACTCGCCGGCCGGGGGGATGCCATTGACATTGAGCTACGTGCCTCCTGGACACCGGATTCCGCCGATGTGCAGGCGCATTTGGAAGCCTGGTCGGACATGGTCTGCACGTTCGCGGGGCTGCCGCCCCTACCCGACGGCGTCACTCCCCTTCCGCGGATGCGCCGAAGCTAGCCTAAGCACATCCTTCTTCGGGCGCAACGGGCTCATTCCGGCTCCGAACCGGGCCAAGAGACCGGGTGGCACTGGGGCACCGCCGGACTCGATAGACTGGAGGTCTTATGACCGCGCAGATACCCGGCTCCCCCACGCACACCACTTCCGCTGACCCGAACGCCGAGCCGATGACGCTCCCGCTGCTGGAGGCACCAAAAGACGGGGTGCCGCTGGTCATCGACACCCACCGCGGACTGGAACGGGCGGCCAAGGCACTTGCCGCCGGTACCGGACCTGCCGGCGTTGACGCTGAACGCGCCTCCGGTTTCCGATACGGCCAGCGTGCCTTCCTGGTCCAGATCCGCCGCGAAGGTTCCGGCACCTGGCTGATCGATCCGGAACCGTTCGACAATCTGGACATCATCAACGACGCCCTGCAGGGCGTGGAGTGGATCCTGCACGCGGCCACCCAGGACCTTCCCTGCCTGTCCGAACTGGGCATGTGGCCGGACAAGCTTTTTGACACGGAGCTCGCCGCGCGCCTGGCGGGACTGCCGCGCGTGGGCCTGGCCGCCGTCATTGAGAACCTGCTGGGCTTTACCCTGGCCAAGGAACACTCCGCCGCCGACTGGTCCACCCGCCCGCTGCCCGAACCCTGGCTGCGCTACGCCGCCCTGGACGTTGAGGTGCTCGCGGAACTGCGGATTGAACTGATCAAGGTGCTCGACGACGCCGGAAAGCTCTCCTTCGCGGAACAGGAGTTCGAAGCGATCCGCACCGCCCCGCCGTCGGCCCCGCGGGTTGATCCGTGGCGCCGCACCAGCGGCATGCACCAGCTGCGTGACCGCCGCCAGCTGGCCGCCGTCCGCGAACTATGGACTGAGCGTGAGCATCTGGCGGAAAACCGCGACACCGCGCCCGGCCGGCTGATTCCGGACTCCGCCATAGTAGCCGCAGCACGGGCCATGCCCACCACGGTTCCGCAGCTGCTGGGCACCCCCGGCTTCCATGGCCGTGCCGCACAGAAGGAAGCACCGCGCTGGATGCGCTGCATCTTTGCAGCCCGTTCCACCAGCGACCTTCCGCCCCTGCACATCCCCACGCACGCTCCGCCGCCTCCGCGGGTCTGGCCCAAAAATGACCCGGAGGCAGCCGCCCGCCTGCAGACGGCAAAGCCGCGCCTGGCCGCCGTTGCCGAGCAGCTGAATCTGCCCATCGAGAATCTGCTGACCCCGGATACGCTCCGCCGGGTTGCCTGGCGTCCGCCGGCACAGATCAATCTGGAGTCCATCAGCGCCGCACTGCGGGACCTCGGCGCGCGGGAATGGCAGATTGAGCAGACGGCTGCAGTGCTCACCGTTGCCTTCCTGGATCCGGATCCGCTGGTCGAGAAGGAAAAGGACACCTCGGCCTCCCGATGACCTCGGGCTCCGACCCAGGCTCAGGCTCCGTTAACCTCAGGCTCCGTGGCCGGTGGCATGATGCCAACGGCGCGCGTGCAGGGGTTGCACCTTATTTTCTGCCTAATCCCACCACGCCTGTCCGCATAAACGAAGCCCCGAATCCAAGAGAAAGGGCTATCAGCAGATACCCTGCGGTAAATGATTCAGGGCTGCCTTCTATAACGGACTTACTCGGATCCGAGCGGTCGTAAAAAACCGTGATCTCTTTGCCCTGCAACTCATCCGACACCGCTGATTTAGAGCCTTCAGTCTTGGAGTAATAGCGTTGACGAAGACCTTTGGCATAAACACTGCTATTTTCGGCAAGAAAAGAGATCGTTAGATCTTTATATTCCGATCCCCTGCCGCCCGTGGAGAACCCGACGTTAGTGACAACGCCAACGGTCCGCACACCCCCGGAGAGTAGTTTACGGTCATTATGGGCATCAAGAACATTTCCAATACCCACAACATTTCCACCGACAAAAATCATAAGCCCTGCAACCAACCACGCCAGAGACTTGGCCATCCGGGAGTTTCCACCCTTCACTAGACGGTTATTCGTAGAACGTCTAGGCATTACGGGTCCTCCTAATGTGCTTTTATGCTTTTGCATCTTATCATCTGCTACGGCACGACTTTTTATCACCAAAGAACAGAAAGAAACGAATAGTACATCGAATCTGTGGACTCAGCGCGGCAGATGTCGGCTGGGCCGGAAGAACACGGGCAAACAGCAACAGCAGGGGCCGGAGGAGAACCTCCGGTCCCTGCCGCAGACTAAAGCAGATGCGCTGCGCGCCTGGTTGGGCTTTGCTCAGCGACCTTTGCTCGGCGACCTTTGCTCGTTGACCTTTGCTAGTTGACCTTGATGGTCATCATGCCCTTCGGGTTGCTCTGCACCACCTTGATGGTGGTCCCGGTTCCGGCCACCACTACACTGCCCTGCGGGTTGGCCGGGTCGTAGTAGGCATTCGGGTTGCCGTCATTGAAGACGGCGACACCGGGACGTGCCGGAATGTTGAGCGTGGTCATTCCGGCCGCGGTCTCGCGGTGCAGGCTGATCGGATCAGTGGCTTCCTTGCCGAATGTTGCATCAAAACTCTGGATGCGGTTGCGGGCAACAACGCCGTCGGTCCATTTCAACGCCTGCGGCCGTGCGTCTACGGGCAGGACCAGTCCGGCGCCGGGGTGCTGGCTGGTGATATTGTTGCGCTGCCCGGCATTCCAGTAGGTAACCAGCAGGCCGTTTTGGTACGGGAAGTGCTCCACCCGATCCGGTGAGCTCAGCGCCCAGCCGAAGTTGTACGGGCCGGTCTGCAGGGTGGCGTCATAGCCGGCGTATTCCCTGTTCTCGGCAAGGTAATACCGGCCGTTGCCGTTGGCATCCCTCGGCAGCGTGATAACCACCGCCTGTTGTTTCTTGGTGGCGTGGTAGGACGGGCCAAGCATATGTGTTGATTTCACGCCTGCGGATGCCACGTCGTAGTCCAGCCAACCCATCTGCAGCTTCTCCCAGGCGCCCATGTGGTTGGGCGTGGTGCCGATGGAGTCTTTGCCGCGGCCAAGCCAGGAACCGGAACTCATGAGCGTCCAGAACCCGGTTCCGTTGTCGCCGCCGGCGGTGTCATAGAGATCGGGCAGGCCCAGGTCATGGCCGTACTCGTGGGCGAAGACACCCAGCCCGCCGTTCTCGGGTTCGGTGGTGTAGTCACGGATCCAGACCTTGGAGTCGCCAATCCGGATGCCGCCAAAGAGATTGGCAGCGGGGCCCTCGGTCCCCCGGCCGGCCTGGCCTACGGACCAGCGGTGTGACCAGATGGCCGACGACGCCGCACCGGCTTCCTCGCCCTCACCGGCATGGATGGCCTGGAAGTGGTCAATGTACCCATCCGGCTCGTCAAAATTGCCGTTGTTGTTGTAGTCATAACGGTCCCACTGGTCAAAACCGGCCAGGTACGCGTCGACGTCGGCGGCCGACTTGCCGGCCGCGAGCTGGTTGTCATACCAGGCATCGGCCGCGTCCTGCACAAACCGGGTCATGTCCGTCTGGGATTCGGTTTCACCGTAGCTGGCCGTGGTGTACGGCACGGTGACCCAGTCGCTGACGTCTCCGTCCACGGTATAGCGGCCGCTCGACATCTCCTCGTAAAGGGTCTTCAGGGATTCGCCCTGCGGGTCAAAGAACATGTCCAGATAGTGCTCGCGGTCAAACTCCGGAAGCCAATAGGTGGAGTTGTCTGCGGCGCGGTTCGGCTGCGGGATCCGGTTGTGCGCCGGGCCGGGAGCTGAGGCCGGGAAACGCGGATCCACCTGATCACCAAACTCGATCAGGAAGGACAGGATCTGGTCGCTGTCCTGGAGCCCGTATTCCGCCCACTGACCCGGAGCCACCTGTACGGCCTGCGAACCGCCACGGTTCTGGACGGGAGCTTCGCCTCGCACCACCTTTTCCACCCCCTGCTGGTTCAGCGCCCGGCGTTCGTCAGCGGCGGCATCGGGACGGTCATCGGATTTTCCGGCACTGCCGTTTGCTCCGGGGGCTCCGGACACGGCAATGCGGCCCCCCGCGTCCGGCTCGGACACCGGGGCTGCAACCGCGGCCAGTGGAGAAAACAGCAAAACGCTGCTGACTGCGAGCACAGCTGCTTGCCGCACATTTCTGCGCCTATTTTTACGGGTCAAGTGATCCCCTTAGAACAAAACTTCACGAGTGGAAGTGAGATGAACCAAAAGTACTGGCGGTTTGGATTCTCAGGGAAACTACACCTGTGGTGACGAGCAATTCATTGGAAATTGCTCTGGATAGGGGCTGCGCCTCTTCATAAAAGATCCCCTGACCTGTACAAGCTCCAGTCGCACAGCCGCAGGCGGCTATTATGTCGCCATGCCTACCCTCGAATACGCCAACGGATCCGACCTGCCGCTTGACGCCGTCGTGCGCCTATACGATTCGGTGGGCTGGAGTGCCTACACCGAAGACCCGGGAAACCTGGCTGCCGCCCTCGCCGGGTCCACGCTGCTGGCAGTAGCCCGCGACGGTGCGGATCTGGTGGGCCTGGCGCGCGTCATTTCCGACGGGCATTCCATCTGCTATTTGCAGGACGTCCTTGTTGATCCGCGGTTTCAGCGGACGGGGTTGGGCAGGAGTTTGGTGGAATATGTTCTGGCACCGTATGCCCACGTGCGGCAAAAGGTTCTGCTGACGGATACCGAGCCGGGCCAGAAAGCCTTTTACCAATCCCTCGGCTATCGGCAGGCGGGAGCAAACGACGACGGCGGGCTGCCGCTGCGGGCCTTTGTCCGGTTTGATGCATGAAGCAATTGGCACTGAGGGACGCCGCCCTCATCGCGCTATGGGCGGCAGTAACGACTGTGGCCTTCATCCTGCGCAGCGATGACTTCATACCATGGGCCCTTTTTGTCAGCGGGGGTCCCCTTCTGGGGCAGTTGTACAGCCAGCGTAGGTCCAGGCGCCGTTATGCTGCACGGAATCAATGTGAGTGCCGGGTCCGGCTGCCCGCTGCTGTCGCGTCCCGCCCACGGTGGGTTCGGGGACTCGCAACCCCTTATCCGGACCGCTGGACCCTGCAGCTCCTGGCGGGAGGCGCAACGGCCGGCGATGACCCGGTGGTGGTACGGCCCTCCGACTCTACGGGCCTGCGCAAGGCCCGTCTTAACGAATTCCTGTTCCGGTTCAGCCCTACCTGGCGCATCGCCGCCTTCCCCAGCGGCGGTGACGTGGTTCTGGTGGCGGCCCCGGCTTCGTTTCTGGCAGTGCTGACCGGTCCCGCCTCGTCGCGCAGCCCGCAGGACACGCATCGAAGGCCGGAGGACAGAGCATGATCTGGGCCGTTTTCCCATGGCATGGGCAGCCGGCCTGCTGGCCATTGATAACAACTTCAGGTCCGGGCCTCGGAGCGCAGCAACAAAAGAAACATCCGGACGGGGCCTGGCGGCACGCCCATTGCCGAGCCGGTTGAGAACTTCACCGATGGCTATCTGCTGCACTAGCGGCAGCTGGTCTCGGGTAACGATCCGGCATACTGCGCTGGTGCAGCACGGAGCCCTGGCCTAGTCTCGGCGCACCAGTCCGGGCCACCGTGTTCCTGGTGCCGGTCTCCTGCTATGGATTCCTAAACTCTCCGGGGATCCTGTCCTGTTCGGAAAGGTTGCCCTCATGCCCCATGCTGCATCCACTGAAACCATATACTCCACGGCGTTGACCTGCCCGCCCGAAGATGTGTGGCGGGCGCTGACCGCCCCCAACGTTCCACGCAGCTGGATGTGGGATTCCAGCCTACGCGGCAGCATGGAGCCGGGCAGCGACTACGCCCTCTACGCCGATGGAAACAATCTCATAGTCGGAACGGTTTTGGAGGCAGACGCCCCCTACCGGTTGGTCCTGACCTTCGACGCGCGGTGGGATGACCGTGTGGCAGATGAGCCGGCAGGGGTGCTGGAGTACCTGGTCACGCCCATGGGAGAGCAGGACTGCATGTTCAGTGTCCGGCTCTCGGAGCTGACAGGTGTCACCGCGGATGCGATGGAGCAGGACACCCCTGAGCTCTACTCCCGGTTCAAGTCCTGGCTGGAAGACGCCCACGTTGGCTGAGCACAGTGCCAACGGCCGCCCTACGGCACTGACCGGCAGCGGGTCCCGCTCACCCTAACGGCGAACGGGACCCGTACACGTGCTGACGGACAAACCGCCCAGTCCAAGACCGGCGCCCCGCCGCGCACCAGGCGCCAGTTGTTCTCGGCGAAGGCCGCCGGGTCAATAGTCCCTTGGGCCACTACGTAGTCAATGAGCAGCTGGCGGATTTCCGTCTGCTGGTTGACCAGGACCGGCGCAGTGGAGATGTGCGGGAAGTTTCCGCCGCCTGACTGCCGATAATTATTCGTGGCTACGGCAAACCGCTGCGCGGGATCCACCGGGGCACCGTTGAAGCTCAGGTTGACGATGCGCTCCCCCACCGGGCGGCTGATGTCGATGTCATAATCAACGCCGGACATCATGTCGTAGTTGTAGTCCACAGTGCCGTCTGCGTTGGTCAGCGTGGCGGGATCCACCGGAGCACCCGGCGTCGTCTGGACGAAGTACTTCGCCGAGTACTCCAGGTACTCCTTGACCTGCGCACCCGTCATCTGAACGCCGAAGAGGGTGTTCGGAAAGACGTACAGCCCGGCGAGATCGCGGATGGTCACCGGACCGGCGGGAATTTCCGCGGTGCGGCTGAACGGCGCCGCCAGCGAGAGCACCGGCAAATCGGCGTTGGGGCCGCCGTCGAGTGCCCTGTCCACAGCCTGAGCCTGGACGAAATTCACGAAGTCCATAACAGCGGTGTCGCGGTAGCGGGATTCGGCGGCCGGCATGGAATCGGTGGCGTTGCCGACGGGCGTATTGACGTAGTCAATGACGCGTTGGTGCTGTTCGGCCACCAGCTGTGAGATCTTGGGATCCGCTTCAACGGTGTTGGCATTGAGCAGCGATGACGACGCCGAGGTCACGTCCCACTGGCCGCGCACCTTAGTCAGTTCAAAGTCCATGACGGACAGGCGCATCCCCCAGTTCAAGGGCTCGGTGAGCAGCACCCGGTCACCGGTGATCGTGTTGGTCACGAACCGTTCCGGGATTTCCGAATGGGCGTGCCCCACCAGGACGGCGTCGATTCCGGGCACTGTTTCGGCCAGCTGCGTGGACGCATTCTCCAGGGGCAGTTCGGGGCCTTAGGAGGAGGTTCCCGAGGTTCCGGAGTGGGCGCTGACCACCACAACGTCCGCGCCGCGGGCCTTCATTTCCGGCACGTATTTCTGTGCCTGCTCCACAATGCCCGGGAACTTGAGCTTGCCGTCAACGTTGTTTTTGTCCCAAATGGCCACCCCCGGGTTGGTGAGGCCCAGGATACCGACCTTCACGGGATTGTTTCCCTTGGTCTTCACCGTTTTTGATGATGTACGGAGTGAATGCCGGTTTGCCGGACCCGGCATCCACTGCATTTGCCCCGAGCAGCGGGAAATCCAGCTGGCTTTCAAACTTCCGCAGCATATCGAGTCCATAGTTGAATTCGTGGTTGCCCAGTGCCGCTGCGTCATAATCCATCTCGTTCATGGCCGCAGCCATGGGGTGGATTTCGCCGGTTTCTGTAATCGGTTCGGTATTGGCGAAATAATCCGTGAGCGAGGTGCCCTGGATCGTGTCGCCGGCATCAATCAGCAGCGTCGATTCCTTGCCCCGGTCCGCACGGACGGAGTCCACAAGGGTAGAGATCTTAGCCAATCCCACATCGTTGGAGCCGGCGTCGTCGTATTCGCCGTCCTTGAAATAATCCCAGTTCTCAATGTACCCGTACAAATCCGAGGTGCCCAGGACAGTGACGGTGGTTTTTTGGCCTTTGTTGCCCTGATGCCCGCCATGGTGCGGAGGCCCGGCTGCTGCCGGAGTCATTGAAACAAGTGTGAGTGTGATGGCGGCGGTGACTGCGGTGGCAGCGCCCCGTCGTCGGGCGAATGAAAACAGCAATGTAAACAACTCTTCATAGTGCGTGCATTGTCCCCCTGGGGCACCCTTGCAGGCCGACCCCCATTCCGGAAGAATCACGGCTAAAACGGCGTCACAATTACTGAAATAACTCCTAGAAAAGGACATTGCGCGTTCCCCGACAGCGATTGGCGGCTCTTCAGCCTCCTCATCGTCCAGCCGTTTCAGGGGATTCAGCGGACCCCCGCACGTTTACTCAAATTCCGTCAGCTACCAGATCGATGCCGTTGTCCCAGCGTTCCTCGCCGTCCCCGTTCAATTGACCGCTGGCCACCAACCCGATCTTCCGGGCAACGGCGGCCGAGGCATGGTTATCCGGATGAATGAAGGCGGCGATCGGGCCGTCTAAGCGTGGCCTCAGCCAGCCGAGCAGCCCACTGGCGGCTTCGGTGGCAAGGCCGCGGCCCTGGAAGGATTCGCCGACCACCCAGGCCACATACGCCGTCGGTTCCTGTCCCTGCCCCGGAACATGCAGGGCTACGGAGGCCTGCACAAACCCGACGGCCGCACCGTTTTCCCGGATGATCCAGTTCAGCCAGGCCTCCCGACCGTCCGGCGAGACACCAACGGCCTGCACGGCATATCGGCCGGTGAGCTCTTCCTCTGTTGGTGCCGCACCTCCGGTGTACCGGTACACCACTGTCCCGGACCGCACCCTGACCATTTCAGCTGCATGGCTCACGCTGAGTGGCTCGAGGATAAGCCGGGCAGTGGTGATCAGCGCTGCCCTCATCGCCCGGCTCACAAAGGATCCTCGAGGATGCGCTGGAAGAGGAGGTGGTCCTGCCATCGGCCTGCAATTTTCAGGTACTGCGGAGCGAGACCGATCTGTGCGAACCCGGATGTGTTCAGAATCCGCTGTGAAGCGGGATTGTGCAGCAGGGTCGCTGCCTGGATCCGGTGCAGGCCCAGCCGAGTGCGGGCTAGGTCGACGACGGCGTTCACGGCGGCGGTGCCAATGCCGCGACCGGCGTAGTCCCCGTCGATCCAGTAGCCGAGATTCGCGGAGAGGAACGGTCCGCGGACAATGCCGGTCAGCGTGATAGTTCCGATGATCCGTTTGCCGTCGAAGAGGACCCAGGGCATTTCGCTGCTTGCCTGATGCAGCGCCAGCTTCGCCTCGATCACTGCGCGCTGGCCTTCAACGGTGAAAAAGGTGTCCGGACGCAGCGGCTCCCAGGGAGCCAGATAGTTGCGGTTCCGCTGGTACGCGGCTGCGAGAGCGGGGACGTCGACGGGAGACACCAGGGCCAGTTGGATGCCGTGGAGCAGGGTGGTGGCAGGGAGCTCCTGCGGGTCGGTAAGCACGTCACAGCCTAACCCGGAGCACCTCAACAGCGTTCAGGTGGACAGAGCGCGGTGGACGGCTCCTGATCGAACAGTTGCTGGTAGTTTTGCCGCATGACCGACAAGAAACGGCCTCGCTGGTGGTGGCGTATGACGGACAAAATGGGACTCACCGACCCGGGCCGGCCGGCTCCGCGGATGACAGCTCGAACTGCGGCGTTCTTTGCAGTTCTGTTTTCTGCTCTGGCGATCAACTGGCTGGTGCAGGCAGGCCTGTCCGGTTCCGGCGAGAACCGGTACTTCTACCTGGGCTGCGCCGTCTTCTTCCTGGCCGTAGGCACGGGATATCTCCTGGTCTGGAAACGCGCCAGGAGGCGCCCGCCTCCGAGCGAGTCCTGACGAGCACCGCATCCCGGTGGTGCTTTCACTCGGGCACGGTGCCGCTGTTTCCTTCGACCGTGAATTACCTCAGCGTCTTCAGCGCCGCGGTCAGGTACGGCGCGGTCCGGCTGGCCTCACACGCCGCCACCTCCGCCGGTGAACCCGCGCAGATGATCCGTCCGCCGTCGTCGCCGCCGGAAGGGCCCATGTCAATGACCCAGTCCGCGGCTGCCACCACGTTCATCGAGTGCTCCACCACCACCACGGTGTTACCGGTATCCACCAGCCGGTTCAGCTGGCCCAGCAGCAGGCGCACGTCCTGCGGATGCAGGCCGGTGGTTGGCTCATCGAGCAGGTACAGGGTGTGGCCGCGGCGGGCACGCTGCAGTTCGGTGGCCAGCTTGATGCGCTGGGCCTCCCCGCCGGACAGCTCGGTGGCCGGCTGGCCCAGGCGCAGGTAGCCCAGGCCGACGTCGAGCAGGGTCTGCAGGCTCCGCGACGCTGCCGGGACATCGGCAAGGAACTCCGCGGCGGTTTCCACCCGCATGTCCAGCACATCGGCGATGTTCTTGCCGCGGTAGGTGACTTCGAGGGTCTCCTCGTTGTAGCGGGCGCCGTGGCACTGCGGGCAGGGGCCGTAGGTGCCGGGCAGGAACAGCAGCTCGACGGCGAGGAAGCCTTCGCCCTGGCAGGTGGGGCAGCGTCCGCTGGCGACGTTGAAGGAGAACCGGCCAGCGGTGTAGCCGCGGGCCCTGGCCTCGTCGGTGCCGGCGTAGAGCTTGCGGACGGCGTCGAACAGCCCGGTGTAGGTGGCCAGGTTGGAGCGGGGGGTGCGGCCGATGGGCCGCTGGTCCACCTTGACCAAGCGGTCCAGGTGCTCCAGCCCGGCAATGTCGCGCACCGTGGCGCCCGGATCGACGT
The DNA here is from genome assembly GCF_040547315.1 of Arthrobacter sp. UYP6. NCBI lineage: Bacteria > Bacillati > Actinomycetota > Actinomycetes > Micrococcales > Micrococcaceae > Arthrobacter > Arthrobacter sp. UYP6. Next base: position 44,029 of record NZ_JBEPPM010000014.1, on the reverse strand, counting down.
CATCGTCCTCTTCGGTGTCCGGATCCTCCGCCCGGGCTGCTGCCGTCGCGGCGGACCCGTTGACGTGCACACCAACGGTCTCGGCCAGCACCTGACTGACCAGGGTCGATTTGCCTGAACCGGAGACACCTGTGACGGCAGTGAGCACGCCCAGGGGAATTTCGGCGTCGAGTCCGCGCAGGTTGTGCCGGCTGATGCCCTTGAGGTTCAGCCACCGCTCCGGTGTCCGGCCCGCCGACGCGGGTTCCTCGGCCTCGCGGAACAGGAACGGGCGGGTGGCGCTTTCGGGAATATCAGCCAGACCCGCCACGGGACCGCTGTAGAGAACGGTGCCGCCGCCGTCGCCGGCCTGCGGTCCCACGTCCACAATCCACTCGGCGCTGCGAACCACGTCCATGTTGTGCTCGACGACGAACACCGAGTTCCCGGCATCCTTCAGCTCCTGCAGCACAGCCAGCAGCGGCTCGGCGTCCGCCGGATGCAGGCCCGCGGAGGGCTCGTCCAGCACGTAAATGACTCCGAAGAGGCCCGAGCGCAGCTGGGTGGCGATACGCAGCCGCTGCATCTCGCCGGGTGAGAGGGTGGGCGTGGAGCGGGACAGGCTCAGGTAGCCCAGGCCCAGGTCGATGAGGATCTGAAGCCGGGAAAGCAGGTCGCGGGTGATGGTGACTGCAACTTCGGTGTCCTCGTTGGAGGCCGCTGCCCTGGACGCGGTGCCCGCGGCCTTGAGCTCCGCCGTCGGCCGGATGATCTCCGCGAGCTCACCCAGCGTGGCACCGTTCAGTTCAGCGATGTTCCGGCCGGCGAACGTGACGGCGAGCGCTTCGGGCCGCAGGCCGGCGCCGCCGCAGACCGGGCACGGTCCGGAGACCATGTATTCGAGGACGCGCTTGCGCATCTGCTCGCTGCCGGAGTCGGCCAGGGTGTGCATGACGTACGACTTGGCGCTCCAGAACCGCCCCTTGTAGGGCTTGGCCACGCGGTCCCGCTGCGGCGTAATCATGACCACCGGCTGTTCCTCGGTGAACAGGATCCAGTCGCGGTCCTTTTTGGGGAGCTTCTTCCACGGCACGTCGACGTCGTAGCCCAGCTGGATGAGGATGTCGCGCAGGTTCTTGCCCTGCCAGGCGCCGGGCCAGGCGGCAATGGCGCCGTCGCGGATGGTCAGGCTGGGGTCCGGAACCAGCGAGTCCTCGGTGACGGTGTGGGCGATGCCCAGACCCGAACACTCCCGGCACGCACCCGCGGCGGTGTTGGGCGAAAACGCATCCGAGTCCAGGCTGCCCGGCTCAGCATCCTCCGGATAGGTGCCCCCGCGGGAGAAGAGCATGCGCATGGAGTTGGACAGCGTAGTCAGCGTCCCCACGGTGGAGCGGGAACTGGGAGTGCCGCGGCGCTGCTGGAGCGCGACGGCGGGAGGCAGCCCCGTGATCTCCTCCACCTTGGGCGTGTGTCCCTGTGCCAGCAGGCGCCGCGCATAGGGTGCCACGGATTCAAAGTAACGGCGCTGGGCCTCGGCGTAGATGGTGCCGAAAGCGAGCGAGGACTTGCCGGATCCGGACACTCCTGTGAAAGCGACAATTGCGTCGCGCGGAATGTCGACGTCGACGTTGCGCAGGTTGTTCTCCTGCGCCCCTCGCACACGGACCAAACCGTTGGAGCTTAAGTCTGTGCTGGCAGGTCGGGTAGTTTTCGGGGAGGACTCAGCAATACTCATCATTTTCAGGTTACCGAGGAGCGCGGCGCGGGGCTAAATGGTAAGCATGCTTTCCGCCAAGAGCGTGACCGGGATGCGGGCGGGATCGCCGCTGCCGGCATGCCGGGTAACCGCAACACGGCAAAAGGGAGCTCTGCGCCTTTGGGTATCCCGGCCTCTCGGGGCAGATCCTTCGGACCAAGCAACTGGTACCAAGTACTTTTGAGTTCCGCTAAAGCGTGAGAGTGTCCGGCAGCTGAACGCCGTCAGGCAGGTCCGGGGCCTCGAACTTCTGCCGCACGCACTCATCGCGCAGCAGCGGGTACGTATCCGCGATGAGGTCCAGGATGCGGTTGCGGACCACAAGGTAGGCCTCCCCCACACCCACAACGCCCTTGAACTCCTTGAGCTCCTCCTCATAGGAGGTCTGCTTGTGCCGCAGGTAGTTTACGGTCAGCCGGTCCAGCCGTGCCTTGGACGTGTTTCGGCTGGCTGGAGACTGGCTGCGCCGGAGCCTGCTGTTGAAGTGGGAAATGGCTTTGTCCTGCATCTCCTGCCACGGTTCCGGCACAATGCTCAGCTCCAGCGCCTGAGCTGCCGCAACGGCTTCCTTCTTCTTCGCCAGAGCTCGGGTACGGGCGGCAATCTGCCGGGTCCGAGATGCCTCACGTGCCTTCTGATACTCAGGAGTTGCTTCGATGGCCTCCACCCGCTCCAGCGAGTACAGCTTCATGGGAGCGGCCTTGCGGGAAAACGGGTTACGCGCGGTCTGGTCCGGTTCCGGCAGGAAGGTTTTGATCTGCGTATCCGTCCAACCGCGGTCCTTCTTCAGGTCATTGGCGATCAGCATGCCTTCACTGTTGGCCGGTTTGGGCCGCGGCGGATGGTGTTTTCCTCGGGACAATGCAGACTCCACAATTCTTTTGGTGCGGTGCGGGGAACCCATCCATTCTAGGGAGCTGCGGTTCTCCGGCCGAAAACGGCCGACGGCGGTGGCCAGCCTCAGGGGACGAGACCCATGGCAGCCGGGCGAGGCCGGAAAACCCTCCGTTTCGGGATTTCGCTGCCGTTTTGGGCAATTACTGCCGGTACGCCATGGCAGCGATTTCCCAAAACGGTTGCGGAATCCCAAAGTGGCAGCAGAATCGTTCAGTGGAGTCGGAAGGCTGCGGTTCCCGTGCCGGCCGTTGGGTCCCGAGGCAACTTCCGGGCCACGATGATCCGCTCGGGGCTGTCCGGCGTGACCGGGGACCCGTCCCAGTTGCCCCAGGAGCGTTCAACCTCCAGGCCGGCGGCGTCGAGTCCGCCGGCGATGGTCGCGTCATCCGGAAAGCGGAGGGTTTCCCGCGTGGTGAACGTGCGAGCGCCGATGGTCCATTCGTCGATGTGAGTGGCGAGGTCACCGGTCATCGTTGTGCTCCGGCGGAGCGAACCGCCGGGAACGGGGCGGGGCTCGTCGTCGTTCCATCCTCGCCAGCCCTCGGCAGCGGCGTTGCGGATCTCGAAGACCAGCCTGCCTCCGGGCACCAAAGACTGCGCAATGTCCTGCAGAACCGCAGCCCAGGCAGCATCGTCCAGGAAATACTGGGCCACGTGTCCGGTCATGAAAATAAGGTCCAAGGCTGCGGCGGGCAAGTCGGCCGCCGTGCCGTGGATCCACTCAACCCGGTCGGCAAGCGGCTGCCGGCGGGCGACGTCGAGCATGGTTTGCTGCGGCTCCACGCCGGCGACCTTCATCCCGGCGCTGTCAGCCCGAACCAGCAGGCTGCACAACAGCCCCGTGCCGGAACCAACGTCGGCCACCGAGGAAGGGGCAAGCTCCCGAACCAGAGCCAGATAAAACGGAATATCTCTGCGGCCGTCCGCATCGGCGTCGTACCGGGCGGCGAGTTCGGGCTGTGCGTAGTAGTTTTCCTGCACCGTAACCATCCTTCTCCCAGATCCCCAGCGGGCCTTGGCGCCAGGCTGTGGGTGGAGCCTATAACGGTATCCGCCGCGGTGTTCCGCCCGTAGTCTGTGGGTCTGCGACACTCTGTTCTCCTCGGTGTGGTGCCCGGACTGCCCGGGATTGAACCGGGAACCAGCAACCGGCCGGCCAAGCAGGCACCGTGGGGCGCCAACCCGCCGGCCGTGGATCCCTGCGAGCCTCGCTGTGCCTGCTGGGGCTTCTCGTCCTCGCTGCTTACAACTGCGCCAGCTACGCAATATCCATCCACTTCGGGCCCAAGGCCATCCACCGGGGTGGGCCACCATGGTCCCGATGGGGATCATCGCCGCGGCGGTGGCTGGGGCAGTCCTGTGGCGGTGGCTGCGTCCTGTATAAACAGCGCCGCCGGCTGCCCCAGGGGCAGCCGGCGACGATCACGGGTCAGTGGGTGCAGAACCTGGGCCGCTACACCGTGGTGGCGTCCTGCACCTCACCGACCAGTTCTTCGATGATGTCCTCCAGGAACAATACGCCGGTGGTGTTGCCCTCGGCGTCGAACACCCGGGCCACATGGGCGCCGGTGCGGCGCATGGTGGCCAGGGCGTCCTCGAGTTCGCTGCCGACAAAGGCCGAAGCCAGCCGGCGGATGCGCTTGGCCGGAACGGGCGCCGTAAACTTCGCAGGCTCGGTCAGGTCCATGACGTCCTTGAGGTGCAGGTAGCCGCTGGGCACACCGTCGTCGTCCGTGAGGATATAACGGGAGTAGCCGTGGCGGCCCACCGCTTCCTGGATGTCCGCTGGGGTGGCGGTTTGCGGCAGGAGCACCATCTTGCTGATCGGGACCTCCACATCTGCAACAGTCTTGTTGGTGAATTCGAAGGCGGCGCTGAGGGTGCCGCTGGCGTCGGCCAGCATGCCCTCACGGGTGGACTGCTCCACAATGTTGGCCACTTCGTCCATGGTGTAGGCGCTGGTCGCCTCGTCCTTGGGCTCCACTTTGAATAGGCGCAGCACCCCGTTGGCGATGCCGTTTAGGGACCAGATCACCGGCTTGAAAATGCGGGCCACCATCACCAGCGGCGGGGCGAGGATCAGGGCCGCACGGGTGGGCACCGAGAACGAGATGTTCTTGGGCACCATCTCGCCGATCACCACGTGCAGGAAGGTCACCAGCAGCAGCGCCACCACAAACGCGATGATGCCAATGGCTTCGCCGGAGAGCGAGGTCAGGCCCAGCGGGATCTCCAGCAGGTGGTGGATGGCCGGTTCGGAGACGTTCAGGATCACCAGGGAACAGACGGTGATGCCCAGCTGGCTCGTGGCGAGCATCAACGTGGCATGTTCCATTGCCCAGAGGGTGGTCTTGGCGGCCTTGGATCCGGCCTCAGCTTTGGGTTCGATCTGGGAGCGGCGGGCCGAGATGACGGCAAATTCCGCTCCCACGAAGAAGGCATTGACGATCAGGAGGACAAAAAGCCAGATGATGCCGGGAAGATATTCACTCATGCCAGGTCCTTCGTGAGCTCGTCAATGATGCGGTCGTGGGCACTCTGCGGCGCATCCGTGCTGGGGGTGTACCGCAGCCGTTCCACATGCGTGCCCACCACGCGTTCCACGCGCAGGACACCGTTGTTGACGGGCACCTCATCGCCCAGTTCCGGAATCCGGTCCAGGCGGTCGGTGACGAAACCGGCGAGCGTGTCGTACTCCTCGCCGTCGGGCACGACGACGCCGGTGCGGTCGCGCAGCTCATCCGGGCGCAGCGCGGCGTCAAAGGTGAGCGAGCGGCCGGAGCGGACGACGCCGACGCGGGCGCGGTCGTGTTCGTCCTCCAGTTCGCCAACGATTTCCTCGACGAGGTCTTCCAGCGTCACAATTCCGGCGGTTCCGCCGTGCTCGTCGGAGACAACCGCCACCTGCAGGCCCTGCTGGCGCAGCAGCCCCAGGAGCGAGTCGACACCCATGGATTCGGGCACCCGGAGGGCTTCGACCATGAGTTCCCCGGCACTTATGCCGCTGCGCTCCGGGAGGGCGACGGCGAACGCCTGCTTCACGTGCAGCACGCCCAGGATGTCATCCGAGTCCCGGCCGATCACCGGAAACCGGGAGTATCCGGTGGAGATGGCCAGCTCAATGACCTGCTCCGCCGAGTCCGTCGCGGCCACCGACCGCATCCGGACCCGGGGGGTCATGACGTCCGCGGCCGTGTGGTCAGAGAACCGCAGGGTGCGGCTGAGCAGCTGCGCGTGATCCAGGTCCAGGACGCCTTCCAGCGCGGACCGGCGGACCAGCGAGCTGAGTTCCTCTGCGCTGCGGGCACCGGAGAGTTCTTCCTTGGGCTCAATGCCGAAGGACCGGATGATCGCATTGGCGGTGTTGTTGAACAGCAAGATGACAGGCTTGAAGACCGTGGTGAACAGGGTCTGGAAAGGGATGACCACTTTGGCGGTGGCCAGCGGAAGAGCCAGAGCGAAGTTCTTCGGCACCAGTTCTCCGATGATCATCGAGAACACCGTGGCCAGGAAGATACCGATCACGGCGCCTGCCCCGCCAACAAAAGCTTCGGGGATTCCCAGCGCCAGCATTGGCTCACGCAGCAGGGAGCTGATGGCCGGTTCAAAGGTGTAGCCCGTCAGCAGCGTGGTGAGCGTAATGCCCAGCTGCGCACTCGAAAGGTGAGTGGACGTAATCTTCAGGGCTTTGATGGTGGGGCCCAGGCGTTTTTCGCCTTGGGCCTGCCGTGCCTCAAGGTCATTGCGGTCTAGGTTGACCAGTGCAAATTCCGAGGCAACGAACAAGCCGGTGCCGACCGTTAGAACGAGGCCGACCGCGAGCATTATCAGTTCATACATTTGGGCGCCCCTCTCTGGTTGTGGCCGGAAGTCCGGTCAGAGCGTGGAGGGGCAAGGGTTTATGTGAGGGAGGGTCATCCATAGTCCGACTATTGTACGGGATCCGACTGCCAGCTGCAGCCAGGAACACCCTCTCGGAGGATCGGCTAATGGCGGGGCGGCCCGCTACATCCACTTTTTGAATTTGAAGACACCGTAAAGCACGACGGCAAAAGCCACCATCGAGCCCACGGCCAGCGGGTAACCGAACGCCCAGTGCAGCTCGGGCATGTGGTCAAAGTTCATGCCGTAAATCGCTCCGATCAGGGTGGGTGCAAAAAGGATAGCTGCCCAACCGGAGATCTTTTTCATGTCCTCGTTTTGCCGCTGGGCAACCAGGGTCGAGTTAACCCCCAGGATCTGCGACAACGCATCCCGCAGTTCAGTGACCCGGATGCCAGCCTGCGTGAGATGGTCAGCCACGTCCTGAAGGTAGGCCTGGAGCGGTTCGGGAACCTCATGGCGGTCGAATCCCTGCCGCAGCGACACCAGGACGTCCGCCATGGAGGACGTTGTGTGCTGCAGATCGATGACCTCCTGACTCAGACGATAGATGCGTTCGGCAACGGCAGCGTCCCCGCTGAAGACCTGGCGCTCAATCTGCTCCTTATCAATGGCCAGGCCTCGCAGCACCGGCGTGTATCCGTCCACGATGGCGTCGAGGAGCCGGTAGGCGACGGCTTCGGGCCCGAGACCCAGGAGATACTCGTCGTCGAGCAGTGTCCGCCCGTCGGGATCAGCGATGTCGGAGGGATCGCCGGCCATAGTGGCTTCATCGGTTCCGTCGATCCACCGTTTGTCCTGGCAAAGGACGGCAATCGCCTGCGGACGGACCAGGACATGGAACTCGGAAAAGTCAACGCCCTCGGCAGCGTCGTCATACCGCGCGGACCGTACGACCATAAAGAGGACATCCCCGTAGCGTTCCAGCTTTGGGCGCTGGCCGCCGTGTCGAAGATCTTCGATCAGCAGCGGGTGGAGGTCCCAGGCCGCGGCGAGTTCGTCGACGTCCTGTGGTGTTGGTGCCGGAAAGAGGCACAGCGCCATCCGTCGGGGCGCGCTTTCTGCGAAGTGAAGCGCATCGGCCACGGATACGTGCTCAGGGGCCGGACTGAGGTGACCGTCAATGACGTATCGGGTCCGCTGGGAAGAGCCTGCGGGGTCATGCGGTTGCTCGTGGCTCGATTTCCGGTGGAAGAGTGCGCTTCGCCGCCGTGAGGACTCGTCGCTGTAACGCTGGGGCATATGGTGCTCCTCTTGTGGTTGCCCGGGCGGGCTCGTGCCGGCGAAGGGAAAAGACCGGCGCGCACCCCGCCGCATCACGGCCGGGTGCGCATCCGCGCTTTCCTGGTGGTAGAACCAACCTAACCCGCTGCTTGGCCGGCCTGGATCGGGAGCTGCACATAAGAGGCATGGTTGCCGCCGGTATGGATAACGTGCTGCCCGCTGTTGGCGGGTACATACGGTGCTGCTCCGGGCATCATCGGCCCCAGAAGGCTGCGGCCGCTGACGATAAAGCGGATCTGCTCCCCCGGATGAAAGACCAGCCCGATTGGGAGCAGGTCCATTTCAATGTCAACAACTTGCCCGGGTGCAAGCTTCTCGATCCGATCGAAACTATGGGCGGGAATGTCGGGAGTCGACGCTGCTTCATCCACGTTCCGGAGCGAGACACGCAGCCGGCCGTCGGAACCCTTGTAGCGAAGGATCGAAGCGCCGCGTTCGGTGACATCGTGGATCATTCCGCTCTGGTTGGGAACAGTGAACTGCTGCAGCGGCGTGCCGAACGCGTCCAGTTTCTGCACCAGGACAAACAGGTCCAGGTCGTCGGATCCCCTGGCTTCGACCCACAAGTGGGCCTTGGGGTAACCGACCATCACTGTCTCGTGATCAAAACGAGCCACGAAGGAGACAGTGTCCGGGTTGGCTCCGACGGTGTAGACGGCCATGGCACCGTCCGCGGGCACCTTCGTGGCCATGGTCCGCGCTCGGCCATCCAGGTAGAACTTGGTGGCGGCAACATCCGACGGCGGGAATGACCCCGCGCCGATATTGACGTGGTCGCCGCCCTGAAGATCAAGCAGGGCGTAGCGTACGGGCGGAGTCCGCTCCCATCCGTTGTCCTCATTCCTGAGGAAGTGATCAAAGAAGCGGCGCAAGTCCTCGACGTTGCTCTGGTCGTAGTAGTCCGGCCATTCCTGGCTGTTGTGGATTCGAAGCCATTTCTGTTCAGAGGCCATCCGGCGCCAGGCACGGAACGTCCCTGCGGTGTGAAGGGTGTTCGAATAGCTGGCCACCACATAGGCCGGCACGGTAATCCGGTCAAAGGCGGGAATCTTGTCCTCCCACAGTTCTGCCATCAGCGGGTACTGCTCAGCTTCGGCCAGGATGTCTTCCTTCCGGTTCCTGCCCCAAAAGCTGTTGTTCTGCAGGGTGGCTGCGAATCCGCTGTCGGGTATTCCACCGCGCAGCACCAGGTCGCGATAGACATCGCTGACGCCCTCCCAGGGGTTAATCGCGGCGAGATGGGGAGGTTGCTCGGCCGCAGTAAACCACTGCGAGACCGCGAGGTAGGAAGTCCCGCTCATGCCCACCTTCCCGGAACACCATTCCTGCTCAGCCAGCCACTCGATCAGGTCGTAGCAATCCCTGCCTTCCTGCCGGTCCCACAGGACACTGTCGCCGTCGGAATCGACAACGCCCCGGATATCCGGATTGCAGATGGCATATCCCTGCCCGCACCAGTACGCCGGGTCGGGGCCTTCGAACTTTTCCAGTCCGGAGACAATGCCGTTGTCCAGCCCGACCAGCCCGAAGACGCCCATAACGCTGGCCGAGGTGCCCTGGCCCTTGCCGTACGGGCTCCAGGCAACGATCACCGGGACCGGATCCGTCCCCACAGGGCGGAAGATATCGACGTGGATCGTCACGCCGTCCCGCAGGACCACGGGAACGTCCTTCTCCAACACGATGTCAACCGGTAGGGCGCGGAACTGCGGAGCGGCTTGGAAGCCAGCCGCCAGGGTGCGGGTGCCCGGCTGGAAAGCAGTCAGTATTCCGGTGCGGTCAGCCGGCAGCGGATGGGACGGTACGTACATTTTCTGGTCAATGCTCATAACGAGCTCCTCGGGTCTCTCGAGCGGGACGCGGAGTGGTGCGCCAGAGCCAGCGTACGGCGGACTCCACTTAAACTCAACACGCGTTTATATTCGTTCCGCGCAGGTAGGCTGGTCTCATGAATGCGCAGGAAACGACGTCGTCCGGCCGGCCCCGCGGGCGTCGCCCGGGGACCCAGAGCACCCGGAAAGCTGTCCTCGATGCGGCCCGAAAACGGTTTGCCGCCGATGGTTTTACTGCCACCACCATCCGGAGAATCGCCTCCGATGCCAACGTTGACGCCTCCCAGGTGATGCAGTTCTTCCGCTCAAAGGACGAACTTTTCGCGGCGGTTATGTCCATTCCGCCTTCAGTGCTGGGCCTCTTTGACACTGCTTTTGACGGACCGGACAACGGCCTCGGAGAACGTGTTGTCCGCGCCTACCTGCAGGCATGGGAAGGAGCCCCGGAGGATTCGGAACCACTCATGGCCATGCTGCGCGGAGCAATCGTGAACAACAACGCCAGCACGCAGCTGGCAGACTTTATCCAATCCAGGCTGCTCGACGGGACAAGGGGCCGCGCAGCCGATGATTCCGACACCGCTCTCCGGGCAGGCCTTGCCTCGTCCATGCTGGTAGGCCTCGTGATCAGCCGGCGCGTCATCGGGGTCCCCCTGCTCAGCAGAGCCGACACCGCGGCGATAGTCCGCATTGCGGCGCCGGCGATTCAGGAAATCCTCGCCCCTCCCGCCAACAACCGGACTTCATAGCGCAACCCCGCGCTTCCCCCCGCCCCGCACGTCCATCAATGCTCACGTATCCGGTCCCCGCACCGGACGTTGGCTAGACTGGGCGTCCCGCCGGGATTTCGCCCGCCAGGCACCCGCACAGCCAGACAAACACCGGGCGCGTCCAACAATTACCCGACTGCTTGCAGCCTATGTTACTCACGGGTAACATCGGTGTCCGGACAGTGTTCCGTTTCATATCTCAAAGAGGAGTTGCACGTGAGCCCACAAAGCCGAGCACGGCAGATCAGGGACGTAGTTTTCGTCGACGGAGTGCGGACTCCCTTCGGAAAAGCCGGCGAAAAAGGCATGTACGCCGGCGTGCGTGCCGATGACCTGGTGGTCAAGTGCATCCGCGAGCTGATGCGCCGCAACCCCTCGCTTCCGCCGGAACGGATCGACGAAGTGGCCATCGCCGCCACCACCCAGACCGGTGACCAGGGACTGACCATCGGCCGTACCGCAGCGCTGCTGGCCGGACTGCCGCAGTCCGTTCCCGGGTTCGCCATTGACCGCATGTGCGCCGGCGCCCTGACTGCTGTGACCACCACGGCCTCGGGCATCGGCTTCGGCGCGTACGACGTCGTCATCGCCGGCGGCGTGGAACACATGGGCAACCACCCAATGGGCCAGGACGCCGACCCCAACCCGCGCTTCGTCACCGAACGGATTGTGGACCCGGCCGCCCTGAATATGGGCAACACGGCCGAAAACCTGCACGACCGCTTCCCGGACATCACCAAGGAACGCACCGACGCGTACGCCGCAGCCAGCCAGGAAAAGCTCGCCAAGGCCTACGCCAATAACTCCATCCAGCCGGACCTGGTGCCGGTTGCCTCCAAGAAGCCCGGCACAGGCTGGACACTGAACACCGTTGACGAGGGACCGCGTCCCGGCACCACGGTTCAGGACCTCGCCGAGCTGCGCACCCCCTTCCGCGCCCACGGCCGCGTCACCGCCGGCAACGCCTCGGGCCTGAACGACGGCGCCACCACCGCGCTGCTCGCGTCCGCCGACGCTGCGCAGGAGCTTGGCCTGCCCGTTCGGATGCGCCTGGTCGGCTACGCCTTTGCCGGCGTGGAACCGGAGGTCATGGGCTACGGCCCCGTGCCGGCCACCGAGAAGGCCCTTAAGCAGACCGGCCTGTCCATCGAGGACATCGGGCTCTTCGAGATCAACGAGGCCTTCGCGGTGCAGGTGCTGTCCTTCCTGGACTTCTACGGCATCGCGGACGACGACCCCCGCGTCAACCGCTACGGCGGGGCAATCGCCGTCGGGCATCCGCTGGCCTCCTCGGGCGTACGCCTGATGAACCAGCTGGCCCGGCAGTTCGAAGAAGATCCCACCGTGCGCTACGGCATGACCACCATGTGCATCGGCCTGGGAATGGGCGGCACCATCATCTGGGAGAACCCGTTCCACCCCGACTACAACACCGACACCGAGTCCACGGAGGCCACAAAGTAATGACTGCAAGCGATTACCAGCGGCTGGCCGGCCTCTTCCCCACCGAGGTCATCACCCACTCCTACGTTTCGGACATCGCGCTGCCCGGCGGCGTCGGCACCTTTGCGCTGATCACCCTGGACAACGACGTCGACCACACCCGCCCCACCACGCTGGGACCGAACACCCTGCTGGAGCTGGACAGCGTCCTGGATACCCTGAAGGCGCGCGCGGAAGCCGGCGAGATCGTCGGCGTTGGCGTCACCGGCAAGCCGCACTACCTGGTGGCCGGCGCTGATCTGTCCGCCACGCAGAAGCTGGCCTCCTACGACGACGGGCTGGCCATGGCCCGCCTGGGCCACGAGGTCTACGCCAAGCTGCACACCCTGGGCGTGCCCAGCTTCGCGTTCATCAACGGCGTGGCGCTGGGCGGCGGGCTGGAAATCGCCCTGCAGTCCCAGTACCGCACCGTCTCCACCGGCGCCGGCGCACTGGCCCTGCCGGAAGCCTTCATCGGCCTGGTGCCGGGCTGGGGCGGCGTCTACATCCTGCCGCGCCTGATCGGCCCCGAGAACGCCGTCAAGGTCATGATCGAAAACCCGCTGAGCAACAACCGCACCCTCTCCGGCCCGGCAGCGTTCAAGCTTGGCATCGCCGATGCCCTGTTTGAACCGGCCGACTTCGTGGAGCAGTCCCTCGCCTGGGCCGCCCGCGTCATCACCGGCGAGGAAACCGTCTCCCGGCCGAACGCCGCCGATCCTGCCGTCTCCCCCGAAGCCTGGGACGCCGCCGTCGCGCACGGCCGTGCCGTGGTGGAGGCCCGCACCTCCAACGCTGCCCCGGCACCCGCGAAGGTGCTGGACCTGCTGGAGGCCGGCAGGAACTGGACGGCCGAGCAGTCCCGCGACGCCGAGTGCGAGGCGCTGGCTGAGCTGATGCAGACCCCGCAGTTCCACTCCACCGTGTATGCGTTCCTGGACCTGGTCCAGAAGCGCGGCAAGCGCCCCGCCGGCGCGCCGGATAAGAAGCTGGCCCGCCCGGTGTCCAAGGTGGGCGTGGTGGGTGCCGGCCTGATGGCCAGCCAGCTCGCGCTGCTGTTCGCACGCCAGCTGAAGGTACCCGTGGTGATGACGGACATTGACCAGGCGCGGGTGGACAAGGGCGTGGGCTACGTGCACGCCGAGGTGGACAAACTGCTGGCCAAGAAGCGGATCTCCCCCGACGCCGCCAACCGCACCAAGGCACTGGTCTCCGGCTCGGTCTCCAAGGAAGCCTTCTCCGACGCCGACTTCGTGATCGAGGCCGTGTTCGAGGAACTATCGGTCAAGAAGCAGGTGTTCGCCGAGGTGGAGGCCGTGGTCTCCCCCGAGTGCATCCTGGCCACCAACACCTCCTCGCTGTCCGTCACGGAGATGGCCGCGGACCTGCAGCACCCCGAGCGTGTGGTGGGCTTCCACTTCTTCAACCCGGTGGCCGTCATGCCGCTGCTGGAAATTGTGCGCGCACCGAAGACCGACGACGCCGTGCTGGCCACCGCGTTTGTCCTCGCCAAGACGCTCAAGAAGACCGCGGTGCTGGTCAAGGATGACGCCGCGTTTGTGGTCAACCGCATCCTGGGCCGCATGTTCGGTGAAATCACCGCCGTCTTCGACGAGGGCACCGACGCCGCAACAGCGGACAACGCGCTGCGCCCCATGGGCCTGCCGATGTCTCCGTTCACCCTGCTGGCCCTGGTGGGCCTGCCGGTGGGCCAGCATGTGCAGGAATCACTGCACGCTGCCTTCGGAGAGCGGTTCTGGCTGTCGAAGAACTCGCAGAAGATCATCGACGCCGGCATCACGTCGCTGTGGCAGAAGGACGAGGACGGGAAGCCCTACATCCCGGCCGAAACCCTGGCGCTGCTGGACTTCGGCAACACACCGTCCACCTCCGAGGACGTGCTGCGCCGCACGCAGGATGCCCTGGCCGATGAGATTGGCCGAATGCTGGACGAAGGCGTGGTTGCCGGTCCCGAGGACATTGACCTGTGCATGATCCTGGGCGCCGGCTGGCCGATGCATCTGGGCGGCATCACGCCGTACCTGGACCGTGTCGGCGCCTCGGAACGGGTTCTCGGCAAGACGTTCCACGAGGCGAAGGAACCGGCACAGGCCGCTTCCTAGCTCATTACCACGGAAGGCTCCCGCCCTTGGGCGGGAGCCTTCCGGCTTGCTTCGCTCCGGCTGCACCTGGCCCGGCGGGACGCAAGCATTGAACGAGCCGTGTGCTGATCCCGGACCACGGCGGAAAACTTTGGAGTGAGGCGCTACCGCGATGACGGAATTCTGGCACAGCAGGCACCTGCCGCATGTGGAATCGCGCCGCTCCTGCCAGGAGATCGCCTGCTACCGTCCGCACGCACACGACCGGTTCTCGATCGGTGTGATCGACTCAGGAACCACAGTGTTCACCGGCGCTGCGAAGAACCCCGTCCAGTTGGCGGCCGGCGACGTTATTCTCATTCCGGCAGGGCACGTCCACGCCTGCAATCCGGACGCAGGCCGCTGGGAGTACCAGATGATCCAAGCGGACCAGAGCTGGATCACCAACCTCCTGCCGCAGAAGGCGGCACCTCTTTTATCCGGCGTCAGCGTATACCGGCATCCCGACGTCTATCGCGGGTTCACCGCCCTGAACGACATTTTGTTCAGGGGTGCCGGACCGAGCCAGATTGAAACCGCGTTCCGGGCCGGGCTGGAGAGCTGCGCGGAGCTGGAACCGGCCTACAAAGGGACTGCCAACCCCGCCGATGCACAACTCCTCCGCCGCCTGGACCCGGTACTCGTCCGGCTGCGACAGGATGAAAAAAACCCTTCGCTCGAGGATTTGGCAGCCCTGGCGGGCATGGATAAATATCAACTCATCCGGGCCGTGAAACGCCTGACCGGGTTGGCGCCGCTGGCGTGGCGACAAAACGAACGCGTCATTGCGTCGCGGAGGATGCTGCGCGCAGGACAGCCCCTGGCCGAGACCGCCTATGCGCTGGGGTTTGTCGATCAAAGCCATTTCCACAGGGTTTTCCGTGCGCATGTGGCAACGTCCCCGGGGACTTACCGCGGCTGAGCGCAATTTCGTACAAGACTGCCCCACGGCCCTTCCCGCATCCTGAACGAGGTTAGTCGTCGAGGTAGTGGAGTCAGATGGAGCAGTTCTTTGCTGTGGCAGCAGCACATTTTTTGGCCCTGCTGATCCCTGGAGTGGACTTTTTCCTGATCGCCCGCAGTACGGTGTCCAGCGGATGGAGGACGGCCAGCGGCGCCTGTCTTGGCATCGCCCTTGCCAACGGTATCTTTATCGCTGCAGCGTTCTCCGGGTTATCACTCATTTCCCATCCAACGCTGCTGGGGCTGATTCAGGCCGCCGGCGGCTTGTTTCTGACCTATATTGGCGCGGTGTTTCTCCGTTCCAGCGCCCGGATCAGTGTTATTAATCAACCCGCACCGCCCGGCAATAACTGGGGAAAGAACCTGGGACTTGGATTTGCTTCGGGCCTGCTCAACCCGAAAAACGCCCTGTTCTACGTTGCCCTCGCCACCGGGCTTTCGAGCGCGGATACGGGGGCGTTGGTCCTCTACGGCGCCTGGATGTTCGCTGTTGTCCTGGTGTGGGATCTGTTCGTTGCCGTCGCGTTGGGATCTGACCGGGCTCTCGCCAAACTGTCCCGTTTCCTGCCATGGATCACCAAGGCGGCCGGCGGTTTTCTCGTGCTGTTGGGGGTGGGAATGATCATGACCCTCGCCCACGACCTGCTCTAGGCGCCGCCTCCTGCAGCAAGAGATTGGCTAGGACCGGCTCTGTCGCACGGAACAGGACGACGGCGGCGACAGCGCACACCATGAATAACAGACCGCCGGCCACCACGGGCAGGGCCATGTGCACCTGGGCCAGCACGCCGCCAAGGGCGGACCCGAGCGCGAGCCCGAGGAGCCCCAGCACCCGCGACGCCGCGTTCACCCTTCCCCGAAGTTCATCCGGCACCAGACGCTGGCGGAGCGATGTTGCGCAGATTCCCCACACAACGGCATGGTGGATGTAGACCGCCAGCAGGAGTGCGGCCACCACACTGTTCTCAGTGGCCGCCAGTGCAAGAAGGGACGCAGCACCCGTGAGGAGGCTTGCGGCGATGGTCCACCGGTATCCGATTCTCGAGCGGATCCGGGGTGCGGTAAAGGATCCAACCAGCCCGCCCAGTGCAGAGACTGCGAGGATCAGACCGTATCCGGCGGCGTCGACGGCGAGCCGCTGCTGCGCGAAGAGCACAAGAATCGAGAAGGGCAGCATGTAGCCGACGCTAGCCAGTGCGCCAATGAGCGCGAGACTGCCGACCACACGGTTTCCGCGCAGCCAGCGGGCACCGACGCCCGCATCCGCCCACACACTAGCGCGCCGCTGCCCCGGTCCCGCGGTGGATGAGGCTGTGGCTGTGAACCGCTTCGGCAGTGCCAGCACCAGGAAGCCGGCTCCTGCCCAAAGCCCGCCCATGGCGAAGATCGGGACCGCAGCAGCACCTGCGAAGAGCAGTCCCCCCAGCGGCGGGCCGGCGAATTCGTCGGCAATGATCTGGGTTGCCGAGATGCGGCTGTTGGCACGGTCCAGGTCCCGGTCAGGGACGAGGCCGGGAATCAGCGAGACGGAGGCGTTGTCGGCGGCGCTTTCCAGCGTTCCGATGAGGGCAAACGCAATATAGAGCAGAAGCAGGCTGCCAACCCCGAGCTGGATGCACAGTGCGAGGGCCAGGACCGCGCCGCCGCGCAGAACATTGGCGACCGCGAGCAGCGTGCGGCGATCCGCTCGATCAATCCACACTCCAACGGGCAGCGCCACCAGCAAGCGCACCAACGCGTATACCGACGCGAGTCCGGCCACCCACCGCGGGTCATCGGTCAGCGATGCCGCCAGCAGCGGCATGGAAACAAACGCCAGCCCGTCGGCGAGGTTCGATGCGGCGTTAGCACCCCAGAGAAGAGTGAATCCACGGCCCAGAGACATCCGTTGAGCGTACACGCCAGCCGGAATCATTGCCGCTCTCAAGCTGCAGCCAGCGGCCAGCATTGGCCCGTGAATGAAAACCCAACGCGAATAACCGGCGGTCCATGCGCCAAACTGGTAGCTCTCGGGGCGGCAAGGGCTGCAGGCGCAACTGAACTCACGCACATTGTTGCCGTGGGCAACACGCACTCTTCACCCCGGGCGGGGCCGGCATGTATTGCTGCCCGCGAACTGCTGCCTCTGGGCTTCGACACCCAGGCCGAGCAAGGCTGAGCACGATGTGCGGCCCGGCTCAGCGGGGTGTCTCGTCATTTGCCGCCGCTTCAATCCAGTCAATCGCCGCATCGGGCATAAATGATCCGAATGTTCCTTCTTCTGATCTCCACCACACGCTCCCGGACGCAGGCCCGCCTGCTTGCTCAATCCGATCACGGATGCGCTCCGGTATGGCGCTGCCGTTGTTGGCGATCAGCCAGTCCCGGGTTTCCTGCGCCAGCCTGGCCCACCACGTTTGAATTGACATGCCTGCCAGTTTTGCACGGAAGGATGAGCAGTAAAACGTCTTGGGTTGCGGAGGTCAGTAGGCGACGGTGAAACGCTGACGCCGATGCACGTTATTCTCAACCTCATCAATGACTGCCGCACCGAAGTCTGCGCCGGAAATATCAGAGATCCCGTGCTCGTCCTTGACGAGGACGTCACCGCCAATGCGGTATGAACCGTGCCGCCGGCCGGGGTTGTACGCTCCAAAGTTCTCTGCCGGGCTGATGTAGAACCAGTCGACATCTTCTGTGGTCCGTCGGAGCCCGTCAAGGACTCCGGTGAGAATCACGGAGTAGGACTTGAACAGCTCGGGCATCGCCTCAGATTCGTCCAGCCTCATCCCGCCCGGCGAATCCATGAGGGATCCGGCTCCACCAATGACACCAACCCGAACTCCGGCGGTACCCGCCTCGCGGGCGAACGAAAGGACCGCATCTTCCATGGTTTCCGCCATGTCGCCCACCGGAGACAGTGCAATGACAACCACGTCAGCGCCACTCAATACCGACTGGCGGTCAGCCGGAATGCGGACATCCGCCGCAACATAGGACACGCCTTCCAGCGGATGTTCCGGAGCATTGCGACTGATGGATGTGACGGCATGGCCCCGGGCGACAGCCTCGGCAACGATATTCGAGCCGGCGTAACCGGTTCCTCCAAAGACGGTGATGCGCATTATTTCTCCTGATGACGGCGCGCCTGCGCCGAGCTAAATTAGTTTATGCGTGAACTGTTGTTGCGTAAACCTATCACTCAATATGGTTGTCGCGAAAAGCATTGGAGTAGAGTCGACGTATGGAAGAGCCGAACTGCCACGTTCCAGGACTGAACGCAGAGGAGAGCCAGGCGTGGCGCGGATTAATCCGCACCATGCAGCTGCTGCCGCCGGTGCTTGACGCCCAGTTACAGCGCGACGACGGCCTGACCCACTTTGAGTTCATGGTTCTGATCATGCTGGAGCTGGAGCCGGGCACCACCATGCGCATGACGGTATTGGCCACACGCACGAACGCGACTCTCCCCCGGCTGTCCAATGTGTGTGCGCGGATGGAGGACCGAGGTTTGATCATTCGGTCCGTCTGTCCAAATGATCGCCGTGCCACCAACGTTGCGCTAACCGGGGCAGGGGAAGCTGTGCTCTCCTCCGCAAAGGGGCGCCACATCGAACTGGTACGCAAGGTGGTCATCGATGCCCTCACGCCGCAACAGATCACGGCCCTGGCAGAAATCTCTGATTCCATTGACGCCGCCCTCGACCGGCATGCCGCGAATGGGCCGATGGTTGGGACTGCCGGAAAGAAGTAGGGCCCTTTTGCGACAAGATTCTCCGGACTGCAGCCCCTGCCGCGGAAACGGAGCGATTTCGGGTTAGAGTCCTGGGCATGAACCTTCCTGAGTTCCGTGGTGCCCGGTCAGTGCCCATTCGCCGCAGACCTGTGAACCCTCATCCGCCCAGGACGTCACGGTCGGGTTCCGTCATCTGGCCGGTGGTGCAGGAGGAGCGCCGCGCTCTCATTCAAGACCTGGAGCCGTTGCAGCCCCAACAGTGGCAGACGCCCTCACTTTGTTCAGGCTGGAGCATTCACGACGTACTTGCCCACCTTGTTGACACAGCCAAGGCAACCAGATCGAGCTTTGTGCATCGCATGATCACTGCCCGGTTCGACTTCGACCATGTCAACGCTTTGGGTCTCACTCGTGAACGCACAGATGATCCGCGTGCCACGCTTGCAGAGTTTAGGGCAGTCCTCAGGAGAAGAACCGGGCCGCCCGTAGCGCTTCCCACCCGATTGGTTGAATCGTTCGTCCATGGTGAGGATATCCGGCGGCCGTTGAAAATCGCCCGCACGTATCCAGGTACCCACATCGTCACTGCGCTGAACTATCAGCTAAAAACGTCCGTCAAAATCGGCGGCGGTAAGGAAATTGCCGAGGGCTGGCGATTGGTGTCCACGGACGAAGAATTCGCGCACGGTGCCGGTTCCGAGGTCAGGGGGCCGGCCATCGCGTTGCTGCTTGCGGTGTCCGGACGCCAGGTTTACCCCGAGGAACTGTCCGGCCCCGGAGCCGCAGCCTTCCTTTCCGCCACTGCGAAGTAACCTGGCCGCGGACCGGGATCAACCGGGTCTGGGTTAGGCGAGGGACCGATTGCAGCCGGAAGGTCCGGGTTAGGCGGCTTTAATAATTTCTGCGAGCTCTGCGAGCAGGAATTTTCGTTGCCGCCGTTCCGGACCCTCCAGCGCACTCAAGGCGACCAACAGTCACCTGAAAAGACACCCTAGAAGAGCGCGACCTTCGGCGTCTGCGGGAAGATCCGGTCGAGTTCGTCCAGATCCTTCACTGAAGGCTCCCAGGAAGCGGCTTCGGCGTTCTGCTGCACCTGCTCCACCTTGGTTGCCCCGGCGATCACCGAAGCCACGGACGGCTGTGCGGCCAGCCAGGAGAAGGCCACCTGAACCTCCGTGAGTCCGCGCTCCTTGGCAAATTCACCGAACTCGGCCAGCTGGCCCAGGTCCGCCTTTTCCAACAGGTTCTGCCGTGAGTGGGTCAGCCGGCTGCCCTCGGGTGCCTTGCCGCTGCTGTACTTGCCGGTGAGCAGACCGTTCGCCAGCGGGAAGTATGGCAGCACGCCCAAACCGTAGGCTTCCGCAGCCGGAGTCACTTCAAGTTCGGCTCGGCGGTCCAGCAGGTTGTAGTGGTTTTGCGCCGAGATGAACGGTGCGTAGCCGCCCATCCGTGCGGTGAATTCGGCTTCCGCGATCTGCCAGCCGGTGCGGTTGGAATGGCCGATGTAGCGCACCTTGCCGCTGGTGACCAGATCGTCCAGGGCCGCGAGGGTTTCCTCGATCGGAGTCAGCGGATCCGGAACATGGAACTGGTAAAGATCAATCCAGTCGGTTCCGAGGCGGCGCAACGAAGCCTCCGCGGCCTTGACGATGTATCGGCGGGAACCGCGGGCATCGAAGTCGCGTCCGTTGGTGCCCTTCATGTCCATCCCAAACTTGGTAGCCAGCACAATGTCCTCGCGCCGGCCCCCCAGGGCCTTACCCAGCATTTCCTCGCTGAGGCCCGGCACCGCGCCGTAGGTGTCAGCGACGTCGAACAGGGTGATCCCGGCATCGATAGCCGCGTTAACGACGGCGTCGGTCCCCTCCTGCACTTCGGTGGGGGTTCCGGGGCGTCCCAGGTTGTTGCAGCCCAGTCCTACCGTGGAAACGGTAAGGCCGGAGTTTCCGAGTCTGTTGTAAGAAGTCATGGTGCCCACGCTACCGAATTCCGGGACTGGATGTGACCCGCAGCACGCCGTCCGCCTCAGCATGATGTGCTGGGAACGATGACTGCGCCCAGGAAACCGGCTCCACCGCGCATGTCGGCCGACAGTCAGGGGGCAAGTGTCGCGGTCAGGCGGCTTGACCGCATCGAAAGTAGGCGACATGTTGCTTTCCCCGGCGCTGAGCGTCATCGCTGCGACAGTAGACGCAGGAACGGTGGACACGGGGAACAGTCGACACCGGGGAACAGTCGACACCGGGGAACGCCGGACGCTCAGCGAGGGCGGGTCCCTATCGGCTGAAGGGAAACGGGTTGGTGTTGGGTCCGGGCGCCTTATCCGTCTCCATGATGTATTGGATGGGAATGGGACCGGTTGGCTGCACACCCTCGTAGACGCGTTCGGACCGGCGGATCACCTCGGGAACACCTGAATCCCGGACGGCTCCATAGAAGTGCTGCACGGAGGCGGGCTCCCTGCCCGCGTTCTCGCACCAGATCATATACATGCCGTACAGGTCGGCGGCAGCGACGGATTCGGTCTCGTCAAGCCCGGCGAGGGTACATTCGTCGAGGAACAGGAGGACGTGGTCAAGGTTCTGTTCAGGCATATTTTGAGCCTAAGCAAAACTGCCCCGCACCGGAAGCCGCAGCGCTCCAAATGCTGATGATCCGCAGCCGCGGTTCGGCACTTAGCCCTGCATCAGGTACTCTTCCAGACCGATCGGGGCAACGCCGGTCAGCTCCTGCACATCGGTGCTGACCCGGCTCATCTGGCCGGCGGAGATGGCGGTGTAGGTGCTGACCCACGCCTCGATCTGCCACGGTTCCACGCCGCTGACCCGGCGAGATTCCAGCGCTTCCTCCATGGTCTCGTTGTGGTAGCTGATCCTGGAACCGGTCACCCGGGTGAGGACCTCGGTGATCTCCTCGAAGGACAGCGCCTGCGGCCCGGTCAGAGTGTAAACCGCACCGGCATGGGGCTGCGGATCCGCGAGGATGAGGGCCGCCGTCCGGGCTACATCCGCCCGTGCCACTGCCGCCACCCGACCGCTGCCCGCCGGACCCCGCAGCACGCCGTCGCGCCCCACAAAGGACGGCAGGCTGTCCTGATACATGCAGTCCCGCAGGAAGGTGTAGTCCATCCCCTTGGACTTGATGTACTCCTCAGTGTCCCAGTGGTCCCGGGCGAGCGTGAACACTGCATCCGGTGCCGCCCCCATGAAGGAGGTGTAGACAACGTGCTGCACACCCGCGTCGACGGCGGCATCCACGAAGGTTCGCTGGTCCCGGCGTCGATACGGGCTTTCCGCCGCGGAGACCATGAAGAGGGTATGCACCCCTTCCAGTGCGCGGGCGGCGTGCTCCCGGTCCGAGTAGGTGAAGGCATACGACGGCGTTCCAGGCAGCTCCGGGAGCCGCGCCGTGTGCCGGGCCAGCAGGCGCTGACGAATCCCGGCTTCGGCCAGCAGCCGGGCGACGGCACCGCCCAGGGCTCCCGTGGCTCCGGTGACAGCCACATCCGGTTGTTCCTCTGCCATGGTGTTCGCTCCTTGCGGTTGCCGGCGCAGCCACCCGTTTGTCTGCGGCGCCTACTGGATTTTCGGAATTTGCCCGGTGGGCATTTCCTGTCCGGGAAGGGGGCGGGCAAACGGCACCTTAGTCCCTAAGACCTGCGCGACGACGTCGTTGGCCACCTGCCGTGCTGTCAGGCCCACCCGCTCAAGAACCTCGGCACGGGTGCCGTGGTCCAGGAACTCCACCGGCAGTCCAACTTCGTTCAGCGCGGTGTCCACACCGGCCGCACGCATTTCCTGCCGGATCCGGGAACCCACGCCGCCTGCGCGCACACCGTCTTCGATGACGATCACAATGCGGTGCTCGGCGGCCATGCGGATAATCGAGCGCGGCACGGGCAACACCCAGCGCGGATCCACCACCGTGGAACTGATGCCCTGGGCGCCCAGGCGGTTGGCCACCTGCAGTGCCATCTCGGCCATGGCTCCCACGCTGACGATCAGCACGTCATTGGACTTTTCCCCGGTGGGACGCCGGGCCAGAATGTCCACGCCGTCGGAGGTGCGTTCCAGGGCTTCGATGTCGGGGCCAACGGTGCCCTTGGAGAACCGGACCACGCTGGGCGCGTCGGAAATGGCGACTGCCTCGCGCAGTTCCTCCTTCAGACGCGTGGCATCGCGCGGAGCGGACAGGTGCAGTCCCGGCACGATCTGCAGCATCGACATGTCCCACATGCCGTGGTGGCTGGCGCCGTCGGGCCCGGTAACGCCGGCGCGGTCCAGCACAATGGTGACACCGGCTTTGTGCAGGGCAACGTCCATGAGCAACTGGTCAAAGGCCCGGTTCAGGAACGTAGCGTAAAGCGCGACGACGGGGTGCAGCCCGCCGAAGGCCATCCCCGCAGCTGAGGTCAGGGCGTGCTGTTCGGCGATGCCGACGTCGAACACCCGGTCGGGGTGCTTTTCGGCGAACCGGTGCAGGCCAACGGGAATCAGCATGGCGCCAGTGATGCCAACAACGTCCTCGCGTTCATCAGCTATGTTCGCAATTTCCGTGGCGAAGACCGAAGTCCAGGACTCCTTGCTGCCCGGCTCAACGGCCTTGCCGGTCTCCGGATCGATGATGCCCACGGCGTGGAACTGGTCCGCTTCGTTGGCGCGGGCCGGCGCGTAGCCGCGGCCCTTCTCGGTCATGGCGTGGACCAGCACCGGGCCGTTGTAGTTCCGTGCCTTGGTAAGTGCCCGCTCCACGGCAGCCATGTCGTGCCCGTCGATGGGGCCGATGTACTTCATGCCGAGGTCCTCAAACAGGCCCTGCGGAGCCCACCAGTCCTTGATGCCGCGCTTGGCCGCGTGCAGGCTGTGATAGGTGAATTTTCCAAGAGGGCCGCCGTGCTGCAGCCGGTCCTTCCACCAGCCCAAGGTGTTTTCGTAGACCCGGTGCGTGCGCACGGCATCGAGTGTGGGGCGCAGCGACGCGAGATAATCGGCCACGCCGCCGATGGTGGGCGCGTAGGAGCGTCCGTTGTCATTGACCACAATCACGACCCGGCGCCGCTGGTCCGCCGCAATGTTGTTCAATGCTTCCCAGGCCATGCCGCCGGTCAGGGCGCCGTCGCCCACCATCACCACGGTATAGCGGTCACCTTCGCCGGTGAGCTGCCGGGCACGGGAGATCCCGTCCGCCCAGGACAGGGAGGAGGAGGCATGGGAGGATTCCACGATGTCATGCACGGACTCGGCGCGGGAGGGGTAGCCGGACAACCCGCCCTGCTGTCGAAGAGTGGAGAAATCCTGCCGGCCGGTGAGCATCTTATGCACATAGGACTGGTGCCCGGTGTCAAAGACAATGCTGTCCCTGGGCGAGTCGAAGACCCGGTGGATTCCCACCGTCAACTCCACCACACCCAGGTTGGGGCCCAGATGACCGCCCGTTTGGGCAACGTTGCTGATCAGGAATGACCGAATTTCCGCGGACAGCCGTTCCAGCTGCTCCGTGGAGAGTCTGCTCAGGTCCCGAGGATCACGGATGGTTTCCAGAAGTCCCAACGGGCATCTCCCTTGCTTTCAGGCAACGGCACTGCACACCGTCACAACCGTTTAACTCTAACGCTTGACGAAGCACCACCGGTTCCACGGCAGGCAAAGAGCCCCGCCTGCTGAGTTCAAAAACTCGGCAGGCGGGGCTCCGTGGTCTTCCAAACCGCGTTAGCGGCTTGGAAGCCGCTGCGTGTTACTTAGCGGTGATCTGGCGCAGTACGTACTGCAGGATTCCGCCGTTGCGGTAGTAATCCGCTTCACCGGGAGTATCAATGCGCAGGACCGCGTCAAAGGTGATGGCCTCGCCGTTTTCAGGCGTTGCGGTGACCTTGACGGTCTTGGGCGTGGTGCCGTTGTTCAGTTCGGTCACGCCGGAGACTGCAAAGGTTTCCGTGCCGGTCAGGCCCAGGGACTCGGCGTTGACGCCGGCCGGGTACTGCAGCGGCAGCACGCCCATGCCAATGAGGTTGGAGCGGTGGATACGCTCGTAGCTCTCGGCAACAACCGCCTTGACGCCCAGCAGTGCGGTGCCCTTGGCGGCCCAGTCACGCGAGGAACCGGAACCGTATTCCTTGCCCGCCAGGACAACCAGCGGAATGCCGGCGGCCTGGTAGTTGACCGAAGCATCGTAGACAGCTGCCTGCGGTGCATCGGCCTGGCTGAAGTCGCGGGTGAAACCGCCTTCAACGCCGTCCAGCAGCTGGTTCTTGATGCGGATGTTCGCGAAGGTACCGCGGATCATCACTTCGTGGTTGCCTCGGCGGGAGCCGTAGGAGTTGAAGTCCTTGCGCTCTACACCGTGCTCCAGCAGGTAACGGCCTGCCGGGGTGTCGGACTTGAAGGAACCGGCCGGGGAGATGTGGTCGGTGGTGACCGAGTCGCCGAGCTTCAGCAGGACGCGGGCGCCCTCGATGTCGGTGACGGGCTCCGGCTGGGCTTTCATGCCCTCGAAGTACGGGGGCTTCCGGACGTATGTGGACTCCGCATCCCACTCAAAGGTTGCACCTTCGGGGGTGGGCAGCGACTTCCAGCGGTCGTCGCCTTCGAAGATGGTGTTGTAGCTGTTGCTGAACATCTCCTTGTTGATGGAGGCGTCGATGATTTCCTGGACCTCAACCGGGTTCGGCCAGATGTCCTTCAGGAAAATGTCATTGCCGGCTTCGTCCTGGCCCAGCGGGTCATTTTCGAAGTCGAAGTCCATGGTGCCGGCCAGTGCGTAGGCGACTACCAGCGGCGGGGAGGCCAGGTAGTTCATCTTCACGTCCGGGTTGATCCGGCCTTCGAAGTTGCGGTTACCGGAGAGGACCGCGGTGACGGCGAGGTCGGCTTCCTGGATGGCCGTGGAGATTTCCTCTTCCAGGGGGCCGGAGTTGCCGATGCAGGTGGCGCAGCCGTAGCCAACCACGAAGAAGCCGAGCTTCTCCAGGTACGGGATGAGGCCGGACTTCTCGTAGTAGTCGGTGACTACCTTGGAGCCCGGGGCCACGGAGGTTTTGACCCACGGCTTGGACATAAGGCCCTTTTCGACGGCGTTGCGGGCCAGCACTGCTGCTGCCATCATCACCGACGGGTTGGACGTGTTGGTGCAGGAGGTGATCGAGGCGATCGACACTGCGCCGTGGTCCAGCTCGAAGCTGCGGCCGTCGGCCATGGTGACCGGTACGGCGTTGGAGGCGCGCTCCGCCGGTGCATCCTGGGTGGAGACAAGGTCGTGTTCCGTGTCCTTGATCGTGGTGCTGCCAGCGGCGAAGGAGGGAGAATCCGAAGCCGGGAAGGACTCTTCCAGGGCCTCGTCAACGGTGCCGTCTTCAGCCGCAACGCTCTCGTGGACGTAGTTCTTCAGGTCCTTGCGGAACTGTTCCTTGGCGTTGGTCAGTTCCACGCGGTCCTGCGGGCGCTTCGGTCCGGCGATGGAGGAAACGACGGTGGACAGGTCCAGCTCGAGGTACTCGGAGTACTGGATCTCGATGGACGGGTCGTGCCAGAGGCCCTGTTCCTTCGCGTAGGCCTCGACGAGGGCAACGCTCTCGTCGGAGCGGCCGGTCAGGCGCAGGTAATCCAGGGTCACGTCATCGATCGGGAAGATCGCGGCAGTGGAGCCGAATTCCGGGCTCATGTTACCGATTGTGGCGCGGTTGGCCAGCGGAACGGCTCCGACGCCTTCTCCGTAGAACTCCACGAACTTGCCGACCACACCGTGCTTGCGCAGCATTTCGGTGATGGTCAGCACGACGTCGGTGGCGGTGGCGCCGGCCGGGATCTCGCCGGTGAGCTTGAAGCCGACGACGCGCGGGATCAGCATGGAGACGGGCTGGCCCAGCATGGCGGCTTCGGCTTCGATGCCGCCGACGCCCCAGCCGAGTACGCCCAGGCCGTTGACCATGGTGGTGTGGGAGTCGGTGCCGACGCAGGTGTCGGGGTAGGCGCGCAGAACGCCGTCAACCTCGCGGGTCATGACGGTGCGGGCCAAGTACTCAATGTTGACCTGGTGGACAATGCCCATTCCCGGGGGAACAACCTTGAAGTCGTCAAAGGCCGTCTGACCCCAGCGAAGGAACTGGTACCGCTCACCGTTGCGCTGGTATTCGATTTCCATGTTGCGCTCAAGGGCGCCGGCGTTACCGAAGGCATCAATCTGCACGGAGTGGTCAATAACCATTTCCGCCGGAGCCAGCGGGTTGACCCGCTTGGGGTCTCCGCCCAGCTCAGCCACTGCTTCACGCATGGTCGCCAGGTCCACAATGCAGGGAACACCGGTGAAGTCCTGCATGATCACGCGGGCCGGAGTGAACTGGATTTCGGTGCTGGGCTCCGCGTTTGCATCCCACTGTGCGAGTGCACGTACGTGATCCGCGGTGATATTGGCACCATCTTCGGTGCGCAGCAGGTTCTCCAGCAGGACCTTGAGGCTGAACGGAAGGCTCTTTGCACCTTCGACGGAATTCAACCGGAAAATTTCATATTCGTTTCCGCTGACGTTTAGTACGCCTTTGGATCCGAAGCTGTCCACATTAGTCATAATAGGACTCCTCTCGCCACCGTTTTATCTTTGTCCAGCGGTCCGCGGCATGCCAGTTAGGACTCCCTAACCGGCAGCCACGAGGGACAGCAGGGAAAATGGTGGACTATTTCACTGCCGGAAAGCCCCCTGCCGGAGGAAAAACCTTCCCCGCATAAGCAGGCGAAGCTCCCCAACACGGCGCGGATCTGCACAACTGCTCTTATACTATCCGTTACACGCCCCTGTGACCCGGACGATAGTCACGAGGCGTCCGACACGTTGCGCCCGCCGCCCCGCGACCGGTGCCGCTCCCCTGCAGCAGGTTGACCCCGCTACGGGCGGGTCAGTACCGCGAAGGACTCCATGTGGTGCGTGTGCGGATACAGGTCGAAGACCCGCAGCGAGTTCAGCTGCCAGCCCAGGTCCTTGAAGTAGCCCAGGTCGCGGGCAAACGACGCCGGGTCGCAGGAAACATAGCCGACGGCGCGGGGGGCTGCGGCGTCGATCCGGGCTGCTACGTCTTTACCGGCACCCACGCGCGGCGGATCCAGGAGCACGACGTCGAGCCGGCCCTCGTAGGCGGCCAGCGACTTATCCACGCGCCCCTGCAGGATTTCCACCTGCGGTGCGGCGAAGAGGTTTTTGCGCGCGTCGCGGCTGGCCCCGGGGGAACCCTCCACGGACAGCACGCGCCCTGTTTCGCCGACGGCGTCGGCCAGCGGCGCGGTGAACAGGCCGGCTCCGGCGTACAGGTCGGCAACCTGTTCCCCCGGCTGGAGCCGGAGTCCGTCCAGAACCGCTCCGGCCAGGGTCTGCGGTGCACTGCGGTGGATCTGCCAGAAACCGGCGCCGGTGACGCGGTAGTCGTGTCCCAGGACGCTCTCGGAGACCCAGGTGCGTCCGCGGAGCCGGTTCAGGGTGGCGGTTTCGGGCTCCCAGGAGGCAATGGAGGTTCCCTCGGGAAGGGCGGAGGCGATCCGGCCCAGGGCCTTGGGATGCGCACCGTCGGCCGGGATCAGCAGCACCAGAGGTGCATCGGAGGAGGGAACGGCAACTTCAACCCGGGAGACGCCGCTGAAGTCAACGTCCCACAGCTGCAGGGCATTAACGGCGTCCACGGCCAGCGGCATGCGCTGGACCGGAATCAGCTCGTCGGAGCGGTGCGCGTGCATTGCCAGTCTGCCGCCCGGAGCTACCGAGAAGCTGGCCCGGGTACGCCAGTGCAGGCCGTCCTCACGCTCATCCAGGGCCGGTTCCACCGTCACGGTTCGGTCTTCCTTAGCCAGCCGGCTCAGCTGCTCGGCAAAAATCTGGGCCTTGAGCTCGCGCTGGACGGAGAGCTCAATGTGGCCAAACTCGGCTCCGCCCACCGGCAGCCGGCCGCGGGAGGCCGCACGCAGCGCATCTGCTTCGGGCCAGAAGTGTTCCACCCGCCCCGGAGCCGCTTCCAGCACTTCGGTGACGTCGGCACGCCAGAACTTGGCGCCGTCGCCCGCTTCCGTCAGGCGGGCACGGACACGTTCGCCCGGCAGGGCATGCCGGACAAAGACCACGCGCCCTTCGTGGCGGGCCACAAAGTGGCCGCCGTGCGCGGGTGCGCCGATGGTCAGTTCAATCTCGGATGTGGTGGTGTCGGTCGTCATAGTGCCGGATACTTCCTGATGGAGCCTAAAAGACCATCACATCATGCCCCGGCCCTGGTGCATATTCGCCGGTCCCGCACGCCTGGCCCGCGGGCCCGCGCTGGCGGGTCTATGCTGGCGGTTTGGGTTTTTTCGAAGTCGATCATCAGGAACCGAGGTAGCAGGTGGCCCATTACGTCATCATGGGGTGCGGACGCGTTGGTGTGTCCCTCGCCCACACTCTGGACAATGCCGGGCACACAGTGGCCGTCATCGACCAGGATGAGAGGGCCTTTCGACGTCTGCGGCACACCTTCACGGGCCGGAAAGTTACCGGTGTCGGCTTTGACCGCGTGACCCTGAAAGAGGCCGGGATTGAAGAGGCCTACGCTTTCGCGGCCGTTTCCTCAGGTGATAATTCCAACATCCTTGCCACCCGTGTAGCCCGCGAGACGTTCCACGTTCCGCACGTGGTGGCACGGATCTATGACCCCGGGCGCGCGGAAATCTATCAGCGTCTGGGCATCCCCACTGTGGCGGCCGTCCGGTGGAGCGCTGACCAGGTGCTCCGGCGCATCCTGCCGGAACAGAGCATCAACGGAGATTTCCGTGAGTCCTCCGGCCGGCTGATCCTGGGCGAGCTGTCCCTGCATGAGGGCTGGCTGGGTACGACGCTGAGCGGGGTTGAGCAGGCTGCGGCAGTGCGCATCGCCTATGTCACCCGCTTTGGCGAGGGAGTGCTCCCCCGCTCCGACACCAGCTACCAGCAGGGCGACGTTCTGCACGCCATGATGAATGTGGACCGCACCAGTGAAATCAGCCGAATCCTCTCGGTTGCCCCCGTCAAGGAGACCCCGTGAAAGTTGTTATTGCCGGTGCCGGGAGTGTGGGGTCTTCGATAGCCAAGGAACTGCTGTCCCACGGCCATGAGGTGCTTCTCATCGATGAGAAGCCGGAGGTGGTGGGACGAAGCGGCCTGCTGGGCGCGCACTGGCTGATCGGCGACGCGTGCGAGCTGACCACCCTCAAGGACGCCCGGCTGGAGGAAGCCGATGTCATGGTCTCCGCCACCGGCGATGACAAGGTCAACCTGGTGGTCTCGCTGCTGGCCAAAAGCGAGTTCGGCGTGGCGCGGACCGTGGGCCGGGTGAACAACCCCAAGAACGACTGGATGTTCGATGATTCCTGGGGCGTGGATGTGGCGGTGAATACGCCGCGCCTGATGACCGCCCTCGTGGAAGAGGCCGTGGAGGTGGGCGACCTGGTTCGGCTGCTCACCCTGCAGACCGGCGTCGCATCGATGGTGGAGTTCACCGTTCCGTCCGATTCGCCGCTGACCGGCAAGACACTCGGATCCATTGACTGGCCCATGGATGCCACCGTCACGGCCATCCTGCGCGACGACGCACCCATCACCCCCAGCAACGACGACGTCATTGAGCCCGGTGACGAGCTGTTCTTTATCTGCACCATTGCAGCCGAAGACCAGCTGCGGGCGGTTCTGCTTCCCGAGCGGACCTGATCTTCTCTTCGGGTCGGCCCCGTTCTTTTTTTCCTGTTTTTCCTAGGCGGATTGCTGCGGCAGCGGACGGGAAACCATCCATGCCAGCCACAGTCCCAGTGCGTAGAGGGGCACACCCATGGCCAGGCGCATGGTGCCCAGCGCCCCCACATTGTCCGCCAGGTAGAGCGGAAGCTGAACTCCCAGGCGCAGGGCAAAAACGGCAATGATGATCCAGGTGGCCAGGGCGTAGGCCCTGGTCCGCTTCCGGTTGGCGCGCCATTCCAGGTTCTCGCCCCGGATGAAACCGAACAGCAGCCCGGCCACCGGCCAACGGACCGCAATGGACACGGCAAACACCAGGATGTAAGCGGCGTTGAGGTAGAAGCCGGGCAGGAAGAACTCGGTGCCGCTTCCGCTGCGCAACGCAACGAAGGCGCAGATAGCGACGCCGATGACCCCGGTCAGGGACTGCATCAGGGGCCGCTTCTGGACCAGGTTGGCCACGGAAAAGGCCGCTGCCGACACCACGGCGGCACCCAGGGACAGATAGAGCTCGGACGTCAGAGTGAAGATCAGGGTAAAGAGCAAGCCGGGAACAATGGCTTCGGCCAGTCCGCGCACTCCGCCCACGGACTTCAGGACATCAATCTGACCGTCATCCCCGCGCTCCACGCCTGCCCGCGCCGCGTAGGCTCCGGCCACGTCGCCGAAGGTGGGCTGCTCTGCGCTGGCGCCGTTGCCCCGTTCGGGGTCAGGCAGCTCGCTGCCGGTTCGCTCACTCATGTCTCGTTCTCCGGACGTCCGATGATTTCATAACGGGGGTTGTAAATAGTGGAGTAGCCGTCAACCGTGCTGACCATACCCTCGAACACCAGACGGGTTCCGGCGTCGACGCCCGGCACGCGCCGCTGTCCCAGCCAGATCAGGCGCACGCGGGCGCGGGGCCGCCGGGAGGAGGGGTCACGATACGTCGCATCAAGGTCCTCCACCATGGCGGTAAACCGGGGTGGCTCGGTAGCCGGGACCACCGTGATGGACTCGACGTAGCCGCCGCTGTAGACCCGGCCGCGCATCGGAAGGGCGCTCACAGGCACCGGAGATCCGTTTCCCTGCGGAACAGCTTGCTTCGAGGCCACCAATTAGCCGATGGTGGTGATTTCGGGACCGCGCTCAGGGGGAGTAAGCGGGGCGCCGGCAGGCTTGGGCAACGGTGACGCGTCACGCGGCAGCCGCAGCTGCAGCAGGTCCCGCGGCGGCAACGGCTGTTCGCCCCGGACCACGACGACGCTCCGGAAGACTTCTTCCAGCGGCTTCGCAGCCTCCGGGTCCAGCGCTGCGGGGCCGCCGAACACGCCGCGCAGGAACCAGCGCGGTCCATCCACGCCCACAAACCGGGCCACGCGGAAACCCTTGGAGCCGTCCTGCGCCTGGGCCGGGACCTTGGCCAGCAGCTCGGTGCCAAAAACGCCAGCAAGTTCATCCACGGTGCCGCCCTGGGACCCCACGGACTTGCCGATCTGGTTGCGGATGTCGTCCCAGAGGGTTTCCGAGCGCGGTGCCGCAAAAGCCTGCAGCTGCAGGCTGGACCCGTCCAGGTCCAGGGTTACGGCAACTACGCGCTGAGTCTTCTCTTCGACTTCGAGGCGCAGCTGAAGTCCCTGGGCTGCGGCGATACGCAGCGCACCCAGATCCACATAGCCGTCCTCGGACGGCTTGTCGCTCACGTCCCACGGCCCGGCGGCCTGCGGGCCCCTCTCACGGGCACCGGCTCCGGACGCTGAAGAGTCAACGCCGTCGGTGTTCTCCTGTACGTCCTCGCCAAGTTCCTGCTTGTCTTGGTCCTGCTTGTTCTTCTTCAGTCGCCCAAATGCCATGGCCGGGTTCCTCTCTCTTGTAGGGAGGCCGCACGCTGCTGGCCCCCCGGACAGCCGCTCTAGGCAGGCAGTGCAGTAAAGCCGCCGGTGGAACCGAACCCGCCGGTGCCTCGGACGGAATCGGACAATTCATCAACCAGGTCAAACGCAGCCGTCTCCACCCGCTGGATCACCATCTGGGCAATCCGGTCACCCCGGTTCAGGGTGATGGACCGGGAGGAATCGGTGTTGAGCAGCGTGACGCTGATCTCACCCCGGTAACCGGCGTCAACGGTGCCGGGAGCATTAACCACAGTGAGGCCGTGTTTGGTGGCCAGGCCGGAGCGGGGATGGATAAAAGCCGCGTAGCCGAAGGGAAGGGCCAGGGCCACCCCGGTGGGAATGAGCTTCCGCTCCCCCGGTTCCAGCACAAAGTCAATGCGGGTGCGAAGGTCAGCGCCGGCATCGCCCGGATGGGCGTACGACGGCGGTTCCAACCCGTCGTCGAGCATTTTCAGCTGCACGGTCATGGTGGGGCCTGCTTCAAGCACCGGTGTCTCCGACTTCCCTCGTGTGATTCCTGCGCACGTCCCGTTCAGGTCCGCGTACGCGCTTCTCCAGCTACCCCGGAAGCTTCCCGGGAATACCGCACCTCACTTTAGCGCGTTTTCCTGACGCTTCTCCGTACGCCGCGGGACGGCATTCTGGTGCGGTGGCGCCAAGATGAAATGCTGGCCCAAAGATGCCAAGCTAAAGGTATGTCATCCCCCTCTGCGCAGACTCCCGCCAGCACCGTTCTGTATTCGGAGCGGCTTCTCCCCTCATTCTGGATTTGGGTGATGGCCCTCGGCGTCTCCGCCTCGAGCATCCTCGTGTTCGTGCCCATCAGCATGGCAACGGGAATAATTGCCGCCGTCGTCGTGGCCGTAGTCCTGACTGTCCTGCTGCTCCTGAGCACCCCGACCATCCGGGTCACCGCGGACACCCTGCAGGTGGGCAAGGCGGAAATCGAGCGGACCTATGTTGGAAGCGTTCAGGGTTACCGCGGAGATGACGCAACGTTCCAGCGCGGCCGGGGCCTGAATGCCACGTCCTACATGTGCATCCGCGGGTGGATTTCACCGGTGGTCAAGATCGAAATCACTGATCCTGCCGACCGCACGCCGTACTGGCTCACGTCCACCCGCCATCCCGAGGAACTGGTCGCCGCCCTGAACAGCTAGCCGATGAGGTCCAGCACTCAGCCCTCGCAGTCCGTGCAGTAGGCCAGCCCGTCCTTTTCCAGTGCTATCTGTGACCTGTGTCGAACCAGGAAACAGGAGGCACAGGTGAATTCGTCCGCCTGCGGAGGAAGCACCCGCACCAGGAGTTCCTCGCCGGAGAGATCCGCGCCGGGCAGCTCAAAACTGTCTGCGGCTTCGGTCTCGTCTTCATCCACGACCGCCGACTGCGTGGTGGCAGTGCGCCGTGTCTTCAGTTCCTCCAGGGATTCCTCGCTGATGTCCTCTTCTGTCTTGCGCGGCGCATCATAGTCAGTCGCCATAATTAGTACTCTCACCATCCGGTCGAGTTGTTGTGAAGGTTCATCCGGGCCGCACCTGCCGGTCCGGGATCGGCAGGCTTCTAAGGCTCTGAGGTATCAACGCAACGGGTTTCCGTTTTGTGCCCGTAAACCGGAGATTTTTGTCTTCTTGAAAGCAAAAATCCACCCTTGAGCCGCCGCACGGCCTCCGGAAGGCAACAAACTTGCTTCCGAAAGCCGCCGATCCGCGCCACGCCCCTGCAAACAGTAGGCTTTCGCCGCTGCGGGTGGCATTGTTTCCAGAAGGAATTGCTATCGGGTGGAGGATTGGTTCATGCAGGATCTACGTCTCGTGGGTGTCCATGAGGGTGGCGAGCATCTGCTGCTCAGCGGCAAGGGCGGGGAGACATTCCGGCTTCGCATGGATGAAGCGCTTCGAGTGGCGGTATCCCGCTCGGTGCACCGTTCCACTGCCGCTCCGGAACGGCCGGAAGGCCCTGCCATGACCCCCCGTGACATCCAGGCACGGATCCGCTCCGGTGCCAGCGCCGAGGACGTCGCTGAGATCTCCGGTCTGGACCTCGCCCACATCCGCCGCTATGAGGGGCCGGTCCGCGCAGAGCGCGACTACGTGGCCCGCCAGGCGCAGGCCGTGGAGGTTGCCGCGCCGCTCGCCGCCACACATGACGGCTACCGCAGCACTTTCGGAGATAGCCCCGTCAATCTCGGTGACATGGTCAGTCACCGCCTTAAGGCCTTCGGTGTTGATCCGGACAGCGTCGAGTGGGATGCCTGGCGGCGTCCCGACTCCACCTGGGACGTAGTGGCGCGCTTTGATCTGGGCAATGACGCCCAGGTGTCCGTGGGAGAAGAACCGCCTGCCCGCTGGACCTTCAGCCCGCTGCGCAAGAGCGTCTCCAATTCCAACCGCTGGGCGCAGCTGCTCAGCGAACTGGAACCCCTTGACTCCCCCGTCCCCTCACGCCGGCTCACGGCTGTTGCGGATCGGGTCTTTGACTTTGAAGCCGTGGCCGCTCCGGATGCGGACGGTGCAGCTGATGACGGCGATGAGGATACCGCTAACCTGCTGGAGGTCCTGCGGTCCCGCCGCGGGCAGCGCCTCGGTGCCGATGAAGACGGCGACGACGCCCTGGCAGCACTGCTGGCCAAGGGCAGCATCCCGGCGGCGCATCCACGGGACGGCCACACCGAGCTGGACGACGCCGGTTCCTCCCGCCCACGCACCGGGCACCTGACCCTGGCGCCGGCAAGCACTCCGGCCTCCGGCTCCGCCGACGCTCCCGACTCGCTCCGCCTGCCCAACGGCGTAAACCCGGATACCCGGGAAATCAGTGTCCTGGCCCGCCCGTTCCGCCGCCGCGGAGACGCACTTGACGGTTCCGGCACC
The DNA here is from genome assembly GCF_040547315.1 of Arthrobacter sp. UYP6. Lineage (NCBI taxonomy): Bacteria > Bacillati > Actinomycetota > Actinomycetes > Micrococcales > Micrococcaceae > Arthrobacter > Arthrobacter sp. UYP6. The sequence continues at coordinate 8,875 of NZ_JBEPPM010000014.1, read as the reverse complement.
ACACCCTCCGCGGACAAACCCGCCGGGCCGGCAACCGGTTCAACGGCTGCGGTGCCAGAACACAAAGACGGAGCCAGTGCAGCATCCGGTAGCGCTGCGGGTTCCGCCCCGGCGCAGGACGATGCCGCTCCTGCTGCTACTGAGACCGGATCCGGAAACGCATCCCGGAGCAAGGCCAAATCCGGCGGCCGCAAGGGTGGCAGGACTGATTTCCCCTGGGACCGCATGGGCTCGGGCGCCAGCCGCACTGACGCCGCAGGGTCCGCGGACAACGCCTCCAAGGACGAGGACGGCGCGGACCGCCGTCCGATCAAGCCCAAGCGTTCCTCCGTGCCCAGCTGGGATGAAATCGTCTTCGGCACCAAGGGCGACTAGCGGGATACACCCGGCTCAAATCGGTTCAACCCGGTTCCCTGGCTGCTTCTGCATCCGTCCGCGGGCAGGCAAGGCCCCCGAAGCCTGAGCTGCCTAAGGAAGATGCGGATGTACGGCGCAGACGTTCAAATCCGCCGGAGAGTCAGCGGCTACGGCGGAAATTGACTCCGCCTTGTGGGCTGTCACCCGACGCATATAGTGCCGGCGGCAGAGGGTTTCATACCCCACCACGGGGGCGGTTTTCACTGCTTCAGCGGCAAAGAGCGGTTCCTCCGTGACATCGGCCGCAGCCCCGGCCGGCCCAGCTGCTGGAGCATGTTTGCCCACATCGCCCACCACCACCTGGTCACCTTCCACCACCATGACACCGTCCACGGTCCGGGCGTTGTGGGTGGCACGGCGGCCGCACCAGCACAGGGCACGGACCTGAAGCACTTCGGTCCGGTCAGCCAGTTCAATCAGGCGCTGGGAACCGGGGAAGAGACGCGTCCGGAAGTCCGAGGTGATGCCGAAGGCAAAGACATCCACGCACAGCTCATCCACCACGCGGGCCAGCTGCTCCACCTGTTCGGCCGCGTAAAACTGAGCTTCGTCGCAGATGAGGTAGTCCACGGGGAAACCCGCCCGCCGCCGGTCAGTCACTTCGTCCCAGAAATCCGTGCTGTCAGTGACTTCAACTGCGGGGGTGCGCAGTCCCAGCCGGGAGGAAATCATGGACTCCCCCGCCCGGTCGTTGCGGCTGAAGAGGATTCCGCCCCTGCCGCGGGCACTGTGGTTGTAGTCCATCTGCAGGGCCAGCGTGGATTTGCCGCAGTCCATGGTTCCGGAAAAGAAAACGAGCTCGGCCACGGTTACTTCTTTCTCCCGCCGGCCTGTGCCCCGGGATTTCGCTTGGCCGCCGGTGCAGCAAGCTGCAGCAGCGGAACTTCCCGCTCCGCGCGGGTCATGGAGCCGTGCTGGCCCACCACTTCCAGGGAGGAGGATTTCATGCGCCGGAGGTCGTACAGTGCGATGGGCTCGCGGGCCAGCACCAGCACGTCGCCGATGCGGGGCAACACTGCTCCGGTCACGACGTCGCCGAAATACCCGGCGTCAATGGCTTCCTGGCGCGTGGTGATCCAGATCTTGTTGCCGTAGGCGGTGCGCCAGGCAGCCATCAATCCGTCCCGGTCCGACTCATCCGCTCCCGGCTCCAGATAGAGGTGGACCATGCGCGGCTCGCCCGCCGTGTGCCGCACGCCGGCCACCAGGGACGGGTCTGCCGAAAAGTCGTAGCGGTGCTCCGGTGCAACATCCACCATGCCGTGATCGGCGGTGAGCAGCAGCAGCGTGTCCGCCGGCAACCGTGCAGCCAGCAGCTTGAGCGCGCTATCCAGCTCCTCGAGCTGGAAGCCCCACTGGGGAGACTGGGCGCCGTGTTTGTGTCCGGCCTTGTCCAGCTCGTTCCAGTACAGGTACATCAGCATCCGCGGCGAACCGGCCAAGGCCTGGGCTGCGGCAGCCACCCGTGCATGCGCACCGGTGGCGCCGATGAACTCGCCGCCGCGCAGGGCCGCACGGGTCATTGCGGAATCCGCGAAGCGGGGCAGACTGACCGAGGCGACCGGAACATGCTCGGCCGCACGCTCCAGCACCGTGGGGCAGGGCTGCCAGCGCTCCGGGTCCACGCCCGGATCCCAGTTGCCGAGCAGGTTGACGACCTTGTCCTGGTCCGGGTCCAGCACGTCATAGCCCACCATGCCGTGTTCGCCGGGCGGGCGCCCGGTGCCCAGGGAGGCGAGGGAGGCCGCCGTCGTCGTTGGAAATGCCGCGGTCAAAACGCGCGCCGAGGGCAGGAAGCCGCGCAGGAAGGGGGCGTGGCCACCGCGCTGCTTGAGCAGGGACCAGCCAAGACCGTCCACCATGACCACGCACACGCGTTTGGCTGCCGGCAGATTCAGGGTGTTCTCGAAGCCGGGCACGCCAAGCACGGCGGCGGAGCTGGTCAGGACATCGGCAACGCTGCTGCGTCCGTAACCGGGGGCGGGAGGCAGTGATTCACCGGAGGCGGAGCCTGTTCCGGATTCAGACTTCATGGCCCCTTACCGCTGGTGGTGGCTGCGGTTGAACCGGCTGCCGATGCCGGCTGCACGCTGGCGGGAGTCCCCGCCATCCAGGGCACGCACATTAACGGTGTCCGTGTTGACCTTGCGCAGTGCCCGGGCAAAGTCCTTGGCGTTCTGCACGGCCTGGGCTCCGTCGGCCTCGGCGCTGACCCGGAGCACAATGTCCTCCTGGGCGATGTTGCCGGTGTAGCCGTGGTCGGCGTCGCACTGCGGGTCCGCGCAGCCCGCCGGGCCCATGTCCAGCCGCTGGCCGCCGGACCAGGCGATGGCCAAGGTGAGCTCGCGGGCCTGGTCCGAGGGCTTGTAGTCCTGCGGCTGGGCGTACATGTAGCCCAGGACCACGGAACGGATCTGCGTCACCGGCACGGACTCGGTGGAAACCTGCGCCATCATCTGCTCACCGGCGTCGTCCAGCTGCTGGTCATCCACGTGGGTAATCACCAGCATGTCCTCGGTCAACACCAGGACGGTGATGTGGCGGTGCACCTCGGTGCGCTCAAAATGCGTTTCCAAATGGATGATGTGGGACAGCGGTTCACGGCCGTCCAGGGCATCGTGGACCACGTCGGCCAGAAGAGTGGGATAAAAACCGGCCCGCTCCATGGAAGCGTCCAGGCTGCGGCGTTCAGAAGAAAGTAACGGCGACATGCTTCCAGTTTCCCCCAGAGAGCGCCTCAGCACCTAAATGGCGCGCGGGCGCACATGAAGTTCGTGACGCAACTCCCTGGCCGTCCCGTATCTCCCTGTTAGTCCCGCATGGCCCGGCGTGCACTGTCGGTGCGCTGCTGCGGGTTGCCCAGGCGCACATCGGCACTCAGGACCGTCACCCCGGTGGTGGAAACCAGCACCGGGTTGATTTCCAGCAGGGCAATTTCGGGATGCTCGTCCTTGAGCAGCGCCAGCCGGGAAATCAGGTCCTCCAGGGCGGCGACATTGGCCCTGGGCAGCCCCTGGTAGCCGAAGAGCTTTCCGGAGGCGCGGGGCGCCCGCACCAGGTCCGCAACGTCCGTATCAGTCAGCGGCGGAATGCCGTGCGCCCAGTCATCCAGGAGGTTCACTGCGTCTCCGGCCAGGCCGAAGGACAGCACGGGTCCCAGCAGCGGATCTTCGATGGCCCGCACGGTGCAGCCCTGCCCGGAGGGAGCCATTCTCTGCACTTCCAGCTCAAAGCTGCCGTAGGGCTCCAGCGCCTGCTTCATCTGATCGATGTTGGACAGGAGCTCCTCGGGAGTGGAAATGTTCAGCCGCACTCCGCCCAGGTCCAGACGGTGGCGCAGATGCTCATCCATGGTCTTAATGACCACCGGCCAGCCAAGGGCGTCCGCAGCCTCCACCGCTTCCTCCCCGGTGGAGAACGGCACGGACGGCAACAGCGCCACACCGTAGAACCCCAGCAGCTGCGCGGTTTCCGCCGAGGACAGCCGCATCAGCCCGTCCCCTGTCACCCCGGACAGCAGCTTGTCCACATAGGCCTGCGCACCGTCCGGATCCACCCCGGACGGTTCCACAAAGTGGCCGTGGTCGCGGGCGGCCCATTCGGTGTACCGGACCAGGGAGGCGAGCGCCGAGACGGCTGCGCCCGGACTGGAGAAACACGGCAGGCCTGACTGCCGCCCGTCCTCCTCCCTGCCTCCGGGAATCAGCAGTCCCTCCACGTGCGCACCTGGGTCCATGATGCCGGTGAACGCGGCCACAACGGGCTTGCCGGTCTCCGCCACGCAGTCCTGCAGGCACTGCGCAATCTTCTCGATCGTCAGCCCCGGCGAAGGCAGCAGCGTCACCACGCCGGCATGCACGGCGTCGTCGGCGAGGGCCTTGGTGACGGTGGCCTTCAGCAGCGGCAGGGCCACGCTCATTCCGGCATCCAGGGCCAGATCGGTCTGCAGGCTTCCCACTTCAAGGTCCAGGCCGAGGGCGGCGTCCGCCACCACGCGACCCAGAGCCGCAGAGTTACTGAAGACCGCGAGGGAACGTCCGGCCGGCAGCGGCTGGCTGACGGCAATCTGGGCCACATCCATCAGCTGTTCGTTGGTGTTCACCCGGATGACCCCGGACTGCCGCAGCATGGCATCCAGCGCGCCGGCCGGTGCCTGCGTGGTCCGCACGGCGTGGCCCGGGGGCAGCTGGAGACCGGTGACATCGGACTTGGCCACGATCACCGGCTTGGACGTGGCCAGCCGGCGGGCGATGCGGGAGAACTTACGGGGATTGCCCACCGATTCCAGGTACATGCCTACCACGCGGGTGTCCGTGTCATCTTCCCAGTACTGCATGGCGTCGTTGCCGGAGACATCGGCCCGGTTTCCGGCCGAGATGGTGGAGGACAGGCCGAGGCTGCGCCGTTGAGCCGCAGCGTAGAGCAGCACGCCGATGGCGGCGGACTGGCTGAACAGCCCCAGTCCCCCGGGCACCGGCATCGCCGGGGCCATGGAGGCATTCAGGCGAACGTCCGGGCGGGTGTTGATCAGGCCCAGCGACGCCGGGCCCACCACGCGCATTCCGTTGGCCCTGGCGTGCCGCACCAGCCGCCGCTGCCGCGCCAGGCCGCGTTCGCCGTCGTCCGCGAATCCTGCGGTGGCCACCAGCAGGCCCTTGACGCCCGCGCGGGCACATTCCTCCGCGACGGACAGCACCTGGTCATAGGGGACGGCGATGATGGCCAGCTGGACGGGTTCGGGCACATCCCCGATCCGGGCGTAGGAGACCAATCCGGCCAATTCAAACGCCTCCGGGTTCACCGCGTAGACGGAGCCGGTGAAACCGCCCTCAATGATGTGTTCCAGCAGCTGATAGCCCACGGTGCCCCACTCACGGCTGGCTCCGATCACAGCGACCGACGACGTCGAGAGCAGGCCCGCCACGCTGCGGGCCTCGGCGCGGTGCTCGCGGGCTTCCATGACCGCCCGGGATTTGTCCGTCGGGTCAATGTTGAAGTCCAGGGCAATCACGCCGTCGTCGAAGTGCCGGCGCACCTCATATCCGGCATCAGCGAAGACGCCGATCATCTTGCGGTTTTCGGGAAGCACCTCGGCGGAGAAGCGGCGGATGCCGTTTTCCCGGGCGGCGGCCGCGAGGTGTTCCAGCAGGATCGAGCCGAGCCCGCGGCCCTGGTGCCCGTCCGCGATGTTGAAGGCGACTTCGGCCTCGGTGGGATCATCGAGACGGTCATAGCGGCCGATGCCGATAATTTCCGAGCCGATGGTGATAACGAAAGCCACCCGGTCCCGGTAATCCACATTGGTGAACCGTGCCAGCTCCTTGTTGCTGAGCTTGGCCTTGTAGGTGAAGAAGCGCAGGTAAATGGAGGTTTGGGACTGGCGCATATGGAACTCCTGCAGGGCCTGCGCGTCCCCCGGTGTCACAGGTCTCAAATGCCCGGTGCCACCGTCCCGCAACACCACGTCAGCTTCCCAATATTCGGGGTAATGTCCCTGCTCCGCCATAGACTCAGAGTAGTGGGAAATTTTCTCCGCTGTCTGCAGGACGCTTCGGCCGCCGCGCCGGATCCCCCTGCATCCCCGTTTACCCCCTACCAATGCAAGGACCCGACAACAGCATGGCCCGGCGCCAAACCGTCTCCAAGACCGCACCCGGCGAGAAAATCGCCGAGAACATCATCGACATTGATGTCACCACCGAGATGGAAGGTTCCTTCCTCGAGTACGCGTACTCGGTGATCTATTCCCGCGCCCTCCCCGACGCCCGCGACGGCCTCAAGCCCGTGCAGCGGCGCATTCTGTACATGATGGCTGACATGGGTCTGCGGCCGGACCGCGGCCATGTGAAGTCCGCCCGCGTGGTGGGCGAGGTCATGGGCAAGCTCCATCCGCACGGCGACTCCGCCATCTACGATGCGATGGTCCGCATGGCCCAGGACTGGGCGCTGCGCCTGCCGCTGATCGACGGGCACGGCAACTTTGGCTCGCTCGACGACGGCCCCGCCGCCGCCCGGTACACGGAGGCCCGCCTGGCCGCTCCGGCGCTGACTCTGACGGATCATCTGGATGAAGACGTGGTGGACTTTGTCCCCAACTACGACAACCAGCTGATGCAGCCCGAGGTGCTTCCGGCGGCCTTCCCCAACCTGCTGGTCAACGGCGCCACGGGCATTGCCGTGGGCATGGCCACCAACATGGCTCCGCACAACCTCGGCGAGGTCATTGCCGCCACCCAGCATTTGATTGCCCACCCGGAGGCCTCGCTGGATGAGCTGATGCGTTTCATTCCCGGCCCGGACCTGCCCAGCGGCGGCCGGATTGTGGGGCTGGACGGCATCCGCGACGCCTACGCGTCCGGCCGAGGTTCCTTCAAGACCCGCGCCAAGGTGGAGGTGGAGCAGCTGACCGCCCGCCGCACCGGGCTGGTCATCACCGAGCTGCCGTACATGGTGGGTCCGGAAAAGGTCATCGAGAAGATCAAGGACGCTGTCACCTCCAAGAAGCTCCAGGGCATCTCGGACGTGGTGGATCTGACGGACCGCAGCCACGGACTGCGGCTGGTGATCGAGCTGAAGAACGGTTTCAATCCCAACGCCGTACTTTCCCAGCTCTACCGGTACACACCCATGGAAGATTCCTTCGGGATCAACAACGTCACCCTGGTGGACGGGCAGCCGCGGACCCTGGGCCTGGTGGAGCTGCTGCAGGTCTATGTGGCGCACCGTCTCGGCGTCGTCCGCCGGCGCACCGCCTACCGGCTGCGGAAGAAGCAGGACCGGCTGCACCTGGTCGAGGGTCTGCTCATAGCGATTGTGGACATTGACGAGGTCATCCAGGTCATCCGCACCTCCGATGAGACGGCCCAGGCCCGCGAACGGCTGATGGCCATCTATGACCTGACGGAGATTCAGGCCAACCACATCCTGGAACTGCGGCTGCGTCAGCTCACCAAGTACTCGCGCATTGAGCTGGAAAAGGAAAAGGAGGAGCTGCTCCTGGCCATTGCGGAGCTGCAGGCCATCCTGGATTCGGAGCCGCGGCTGCGTGCCCTGGTCTGTGAGGAACTCGGCGAAGTGGCCGCGAAGTACGCCACCCCGCGGCGCACGGTGCTGCTGGAATCCGAGGCCGCGTCGCCGCTGAAGGGTGTTGCCGCCGCCCCCGCCGTGACCGGCAAGGGCGCCAAGGCGGCCCTGCCGCTGGAGATCGCCGATGATCCGTGCTGGGTCATCCTCACCAGCTCCGGCCAGCTGGCCCGGACGTCCAATCAGGAGCCGCTCACTGAGGCCGGTCAACGGGTGCGCCACGATGTGTTCCGTTCAGTGGTGAAAACCACGGCGCGCGGCGAGATCGGGGCGGTAACGTCGTCGGGCCGGATGCTCCGCGTCCAGGTGCTGGACATGCCGGCCCTGCCGCCCACCTCCGGACTGCCCAACATGGCGGGCGGGGTTCCGGTCAGGGACTTCATGACCCTGGCCAAGGGCGAGGAGCTGATCGGCTTGGTGCCCCTAAACGAGATCATTGCGCTGGGTACCCGGAACGGCATTGTGAAGCGGGTCAACCCGGAGTATCCACTGAACCGGGACGACTGGGAAGCGATCACGCTCAAGCCCAAGGACGAAGTGGTGGGTGTGGGTGTTGCCCGGCAGGACACCGATGAGCTGGTGTTCGTGACCGAGCAGGCGCAGCTGCTGCGCTTCAGCGCCTCGGCGGTCCGTCCGCAGGGACGCACCGCCGGCGGTGTTGCCGGCATCAAGCTCGGCGCCGAGGACCACGTGCTGTTCTTCGGCGTGGTGGCGCAGAACGATCCGGCCGCCGTCGTCGTCACCGTGTCCACCGGCAGCGAGACCCTGCCCGGAACCCCCGGCGGATCGGTGAAGGTCACCGAATTCTCCGAATATCCGGTCAAGGGCCGAGCCACCGGCGGCGTGCGCGCACACCGCTTCCTGAAGGGCGAGGACGCGCTGGCGGTGGCCTGGGCCGGGCACGGTCCGGCGAAGGCCGCGGCCGCCAACGGCGTAGCCCGGGCGCTGCCCACCGAGCATGGGCGGCGGGACGGCTCCGGCATTCCGCTGACCAGCCAGGTGGACGTAGTGGGGCCAAGCAATACACCGGTTGAGCCGGGCGAGGATCCCGCCGCCGGCTAGCCCGCCTGGCGCCGCGATGGCCCGCGATGCACCGCGATCGCCGCGACAGGAGAAAGGCCGGGCGGTCTGCGGATGCCCGGCCTTCCTCCTGTCTCTTCCTGCACCGTCTTTCGCCGGGATGGCACCCCCTCGCACCTGCAGCACATCGGGTGTGCAGGTCTGGCGGGTCCCCTCCACCCGCAGCACATCGAGTGTGCAGGTCTGGCGACCTAGCCCGTGGCTACGTCAACCGGTTAGTGCAACACGGGGTTCAGGCTGCTGCGGGTTGCAGCAGCTCAGCAAGTTTCTGAGCCGGGGTCGCCATGCCCAGGGT
>NZ_JBEPPM010000013.1:0-129382 GCF_040547315.1 Arthrobacter sp. UYP6 | reverse complement strand
ACCGTCTGCACCTGCCCATACCCAACAGAGCCCGCCTCCAAAGCCTGCAGAGTCCCCGTATGAGAAGAACACAGGGCCCCGGCCTCACCCATCAGCGCCTTCGCCGTCCCGGCCGGCAGGTGCAGGATCGCAGCAGCTTCCTCCGCCGCCAAAGAGAACGTCAACCCCGGATCCTCCCCGCCGGTGACTCCCAGCAAATCCTCCCGGAAAATGACCTCCACCCGGTTCAGCACCTTCGCCTGCTGGGCCTGCGCCCACCGCACCACATGACCCAGCCGGGCCAGCACCCTACCAGCCTCCTCCTGGGTGAAGGCCTCAACACCCTGCAACACCAGGGCCCCGGTAAACCCGTCCCGATACCCACCGGCACCCGCCGCCGCAGCCGCCCCCGGCTCAGCCTCATAAACCGCCAGGCTGGGCACTGAATCCCTTCCTGACTCCCGCCCTGAATCTCTTCCCGTATCCGGGACAGCCCCCTGCCCGGCACCGGCGGAATCACCGGTGCTGTCCTCGGGAAAAGATCCGTGCTGATCCATGACTTCAGGCTTTCACCTGCCACTGACATTCCTATCTCCGGATGCCTCAAAAAGAGCCTCAAAAGCTCCGAAACCGGCCCGTTTCAGACCCGCCAAATACCCGTCTTTCTGGAGAAACTACCTGCTCACAGACGGGGATGCCTGCCTCTGGCCTCCACTACCTCGGCACCATCCCACCACCGGAAAACCCTTCCTGAGCAGCCACCAGCAGCCAAAAGGCGCAAGGGCTCTCCCATTATTTTCGCCTTGCCTCCGTAAAATCTTCGGCTCACCGAACTTTTGTGCTAACTTGCTGTCATGAGCCGGATGACCACACGCCCTTCGACAACAAGCCGGGCGCCTGACCCACATGAACCCCCTGGCGCTAAAAGCGCCACAGTGCTGCCCCCTGCCCCCAAACGCCTGATCTGGATGCTCGGACCGGCACTGGTTGCAGGCGTCGCCTATCTGGATCCGGGGAACGTGGCCAGCAACATGACCGCCGGTGCCCGCTTCGGTTATCTGCTGGTGTGGGTGGTTGTCGGAGCCAACATCATGGCGTGGCTCATCCAGTACCTGTCCGCGAAACTCGGGCTGGTCACAGGCAGGTCCCTGCCCGAGCTGCTGGGACAACGGATGGGGCACAAGGCCGGACGCCGCCTGTACTGGCTCCAGGCGGAACTCGTGGCGATGGCCACCGATGTGGCGGAGGTGATCGGCGGCGCCGTTGCTTTGTGGCTGCTGTTCGACCTGCCGCTGCTGCTCGGCGGGATTATCACGGGTGTGATCTCCATGGCCGTCCTGGGCCTTCAGGGCAGCGGCCGGCACCGGTCGTTTGAATACGTCATTGTGTCCATGATGGCGATCATCGCCGTTGGCTTCACGGCCGGCGTTGTCATTTCACCGCCCGACGCCGGCGCCGTGGCAGGCGGGCTGGTCCCCCGCTTTGAAGGCAGCGAATCGGTGCTGCTGGCGGCATCAATCCTCGGCGCCACGGTCATGCCGCACGCCATTTACGCGCATTCGGCACTGACCCGGGACCGCTTCCCTGAGCGCAGCGTTTCGCTGACCACTCCGCGGCTGATCCGCGCCACAAAGTGGGACGTGACAATTGCGCTGGTAGTGGCAGGAACCGTAAACCTGGCTATCCTGCTGCTGGCAGCCAGCTCCCTGCAGGGAGTCGCCGGAACCGATACCCTGCAGGGCGCCCACGCCGCGATCGCCGCGTCCCTGGGCGGCGCCGTGGCAACCCTCTTCGCCGTCGGGCTGCTCGCCTCGGGGCTGGCCTCCACCTCTGTGGGCGCCTACGCCGGTGCCGAAATCATGCAGGGGCTCCTGAAGGTCCGGATGCCCATGCTCCTGCGCCGGCTGATCACGCTGATTCCCGCACTGCTGATCCTGGCAGCGGGAATTGATCCGACCTGGGCGCTCATCCTGAGCCAGGTGATTCTTTCCTTCGGTATTCCCTTCGCCCTGATCCCGCTGGTATGGCTGACCTCGCGGCGCGAGCTAATGGGCGCACACACCAACCGCTGGTGGACGACGGCGCTGGGCGTGGTGGTGGCCATCCTGCTGGTGGGGCTGAACATCACGCTGCTGGTGCTCACCTTCAGCGGCGCCGCCTGAAGCGAGCATGCGGTGGTGGCGGTCAGGATACTGATGCCCTGATCAGTCGCCCAGGTTTCCTTCCACCAGTGCGGTGGCAATACTGTCCGCATCCTGCTGCGCGGCCAGGTAGCGCTCCGCATCAAGGGCGGCGGCACAGCCGGTGCCGGCCGCGGTAATGGCCTGGCGGTAGCGGTGGTCCACGGCGTCCCCGCAGGCAAAGACGCCGTCAGCGGTGGTGGCGGTGGTGGGGGCGGCAACGGTGATGTAGCCCTCCGGATCCAGGTCCACCTGACCATGCAGAAGCTCGGTCCGCGGCACATGTCCGATGGCGACGAACAGACCGTCCGCCGCGAGCTCACGTTTTTCTCCCGTGACGGTGTCGGTCAGGGTTACCCCGGTGACCTTGTCCGAGCCGTGCACCGCCGTCACTTCACTGTTCCACTCGAACCGGATCTTCTCGTGGTTCCTGGCCCGGGTGGCCATGATGCGCGAGGCCCGCAGTTCACCGCGGCGCACAATGACCGTGACGGTCTTGCCGAACCGGCTCAGGAACAGTGCCTCCTCCATGGCAGAATCCCCGCCGCCCACCACCAGGATGTCCTGGTTACGGAAGAAGAAACCGTCGCAGGTGGCGCACCAGGAGATACCGCGCCCGTTGAGGCGTTTTTCTTCGGGCAGGCCCAGTTCCTTGTATGCGGATCCGGTGGCCAGGATGACGCTGCGCGCCTTGTACTTCTCCCCGCTGCCGGTCTCCACCCGCTTGGTGTGCGCGCACAGATCCACCGACACGACGTCGTCGTACTGGATAACAGCACCAAACTTTTCCGCCTGCCGGCGCAGGTTCTCCATCAGGTCCGGGCCCAGGATACCGTCCGGAAAGCCGGGAAAGTTCTCCACTTCGGTGGTGTTCATCAGGGCTCCCCCGGCGGTCACGGACCCGGCGATGACCCGCGGTTTCAGCCCTGCCCGGGCGGCGTAGATGGCGGCTGTATATCCGGACGGGCCGGAGCCGATGATGATGACCGGATCTGTAGTCATGATGCTCCGTTCATGAGGTGCTCAAAGCGCGGTGAATCCCAGTGTGACCTCCCCGGCTCCGGCAGTGAAGAAGTTCCGCCCCGGAGCACCCATAATGGACCGATGCCCTCCACCTCGCTTTCTGCCGTGCCCCGGCGCCCCTCCGTCGAGCTGCTCCAGCTGCCGCTGGCCGCCATCGACGCTCTTGCCACGGGGGACCTTGACACCGCCAACCGGCACTCGCCCGTGCCCCTTACCCCGCACTTCTCTTCCGACCGGCGCCCCCTGTGGAAATTCCGCAGTCTCCAGTTGGCGGCAACGCCCGACGACGCCGGCTGGGTCACCGGGGCGTTGATCGACCGGGCGTCGGGACAGGCAGTGGGCTGCGCCGGGTTCCACGGCCCGCCGGATGCGGAAGGCATGGTGGAGCTGGGGTATTCAGTGGACCCCGTCTTCCGCCGCCGCGGCTACGCGCGGGCGGCGCTGGAGCTGCTGCTGGCGCGGGCCGCGCGGGAACCGGAGGTCCGCACGGTGCGGGCAACCATCAGCCCGGACAACGAAGCGTCCCGGAACCTGGTGCTGCAGTACGGATTTGTTGAAAACGGCTCCCAGTGGGATGAGGAAGACGGGCTGGAGATCATCTTCGAAGTTGCCGCGGGCGCCGCACAATAACCTTTAGTCGCACAGGGACTTTTGGCCGTTCAGGGACTTTTGGCCGTTCCTCATTCGTTGTGCCGCAGCCGTCGGAGCTGGACCCGGATGTAGCGGGTCAACGCAGCCCAGATCAGCAGCAAAAGAGCCGCGGGGAGGAAGAAGAGCGTGGACAGCTCCCGGTCCGGGGAGGTCAGCTCCAGCACCAGGAAACCGGCCAGCAGTACGCCGGCGGCCAGACAGAACCAGAACAGGATTCGCCAGAACAGCACCAGCCGCTGCGCGCCCGCGTCCGGGTCCATGTGCCTCTCCTGCCGCAGACTTCAGGGGGTTACACTCTTTTCGAGCGTAGGCACGCCACGGTTAGGCTGGCCAGATGCTTTCCGAAAACCTTTTCGCCGATCAGGCCACCCTGACCACAGCCCGGCTTCGCCTGGAACCGCTGGGACCCGAGCATTTCGACGGCGCCTGGGCGGCCCTGCAGGATCAGGACGCACGGCGCCTGACCGGAACCCACGCCGAATTCACCCCGGAGCAGATCCGAGGGTGGCTGGCCGGGCTCGCCGCGCGGCAGGACCGCGGGGACTGGGCCGTCATCCGCCGAGCTGACGAACAGCACCCGGAGGAACGGTATTTGGGTGAGGTGGTGCTGAACGATCTTGACACCGAAAACGAGTCGGTGGGATTCCGGATCGCCCTCTCCCCGGCTGACATTCTGGGGCAGGGGTACGGCACCGAGGCGACGGCCGCCGTCGTCGGGCACGCGTTTGATGACTTGGGCCTGCACCGGGTGGCACTGGAGGTCTTTGCGTTCAATCCGCGCGCCCAGCGCGCCTATCAGAAGGCCGGATTCGCGGTGGAGGGCCGCCAGCGCGAGGCCCTGTTCTGGGACGGAGCCCGGGTGGACGCGGTCAGCATGGGGATCCTGGCACGCGATCCGCGGCCCGCCCTGACCGTGTAATAGCCGTGTAATTCAGCCGATACGGCGACGGATCTGAACGGCGGCCAGCAGGGTGAACACCACGATCATGGCGGCAAGAATAAAGACCACATACGTGTTGGTGACGGCCCAGTCCCCCACCGCCGCAGTGATGCCGAAGGTTTCCTGCAGCTCGGTGGCCGCCTCGGGCTGGCCGCTGGTGAGGGCCTGCAGGGAATCAGCCGTCATCTCCTGCCGGATCGGCAGGGCTGCCTGCATGAACGGCAGCGCGCTGACCGCTGTGCGCACTCCTTCGGGCAGGGCGCCCACCGGAATATAGGCACCGGCCAGGAAACCGAGGATGGTGCCCACAATGGTCGAGAGGGCCGAGTACGCCCCGGCGCTGCGCACAAAGGACACCGCAAAGGCGCTCAGCGCCGCGAATGCCACGCAGCTCAGCGCCAGGAAGCCGTACACCGCGGCGATTGCTCCGGCGTCGAAGCTGACTCCGTCCACCACATACAGGTAGGCCAGGCTGATGATCAGCACCACTGTGGTCATGATCAGGGCAACGACGGCGGCGGAGAGCAGGTAGCCCACAATCAGTGTTTCGCGGCGGATCGGGGAGACCAGGAAGTCCCGGAACCGGCCGGAGGACGAGTCCTCCACAAACACGTTCAGCGCCCCCAAGCCGGTGGTGATCGAGGTAATACCCACAATTCCGGCGAACATCCAGGTATCCACGAAGCCCTTGACGTCCTCCCTCGTGGCTGCGGGAAAGGACTGCTGAAGGTTGTCGATCTGGTTGCTGCCCAGGAACAGCGTGTAGAGCAGGAAGAGGATCAGCGCCGAGAGCAGCGAGAAAAACACGCCCATCCGGTCGCGGAAGAACAGCCGCAGGTTGCGGGACATCAGGGTTCCGACGGTCTTCATGCCGTTTCCCCCTCGTGCCCGGTCAGAGCCAGGAAGACGTCATCCATGGTGCCGTGCCGGAATTCAAAGTCCTCCACAGCGTCGCCGTGCTCCGTCAGGATCCGGCGGGCCGTCCCTGCGCTGTCCACCACAAGCCGCACCACGCCGCCGTCGTCGTCCTCGCGGAGATCTGCGCCCGCAGCGGCCGCCAGCGCCAGCAGGGACGGACGATCCGCGGTGGTGACGCTCAGGACGGAGCTGCTGTGCCGGGCCCGCAGCTGCGCGGGAGTGCCGTCGGCGATAATCCGTCCGCGTTCAATGATGCACACGCGGTCCGCTTCCTCTGTTTCCTCCATGTAATGCGTGGTCAGGAAGACGGTCAGCCCGTGCCGGTCCCGGAGCTCACGGATGGTGGACCAGACCATGGCGCGGCTGGCCGGGTCAAGCCCGGCGGTGGGTTCGTCCAGGAAGAGGATCGACGGCGAATGCAGCAGCGCGCGGGCAATGTCCACGCGGCGGCGCTGGCCGCCGGAATAGGTGCCGTAGCGGCGGTCCACAAAATCATCGATTCCGATCATGGCGCTCAGTTCCTTGATCCGGACGTCATTGGCGGCGGCGTCGGCCGAATAGAACTTGGCCCGCGTCCGCAGGTTTTCCCGGCCGGTCAGCAGCGGGTCCAGCACCGAATCCTGGAAAACAACACCGATATCCTTGCGCACCTCCCCGGCTTCGCTGCGCACGTTATGCCCGCTGACGGTGGCATCACCGGCGTTAAAGGAAAGGACGGTGGTGAGACAGGAGATGGTGGTGGACTTTCCGGCGCCGTTGATCCCCAAAAACGCGAAGACGCTGCCGGCCTGCACCTCAAAGGAAAGATCGTCAACGGCCGCGGTAGCACCGTATTTCTTGGTCAGCCCGCGCACAGATATGGCGGTGTCTTTGCTTATGGCCACGATTCCCCCGGATCCTCCGGCAGCAGCGGCCGGGTTTTTCTGAAGTCTAACGGGAGGGCTGGTGCAGCTCCTCCCATTCAAAGGGCGTGGTCTCATTGTTTTCCCAGTCCTGCCGGAGGATGGCGTAGGCGACCGAGGCCACCCTGGTTCCCTCCGCGGTGGGCCAGGCGAGGCGGTAGTGGGCCTCTTTGAGGAACCCGGCCTTGAGGAAGGTCCGGCGCATGGGGATGTTGTCCTCCCTCGTCTGACCTTCGAACCGCACGGGATCGGGGAACTCTTCAAAGACCAGCGAGCACAGCTGCTTCAGGACCTGCGGACCCAGGCCCCGGCCGCGGAATTCCTCCGCCAGCCGCAGGTCAAACATGGGAGTGTCATCTTCCAGGTCATCGAGCACCACCATTCCCACGGTCTCGGCATCAGCGAGGATCCAGTAACCCACAGATTCCGTCGACCAAAACCTGCCGCTGTCCACAGCTTCGCGTGCCGACTCTGCCGAATGTTCGGCCTTCATGTGGAACGGAAACCGATTTGAGGTCAGGAAATGCACAATGGCCTCGGCCTCAGGCACTGATTCGACCATGGGGCGAAAGTTAATATCCATGGTGGGACCCTAGCGGACGCCAGTAGGGTGTTGGTCATGAGGTGTCCATCAGCATTCCTACCCAGAGTCGGGGATATTCATGAGACGAGTTGTTTCAACCGGGGAAATCACCGTTGAGTCTGCGGCACGGAATCTGCAGGACTATTTCACCGAGATTATGCCGCGGACCGGCAGGGTCCGCAGCAGTTCGCGGTTTGATTCCTGGGCAGGTGGCGGTGATGCCCCTGATGTGGTGAACCGGTTTACGGCCGACGACGTCGTAGCCGCCTCCTTCCGATCGGTGAAGATACCGGCCCGCACGGCGGTCGCCCTGCTGGACACCAGGGCCGGGGACATCTCCGATCTGCTGGCCTCCATCCCGGCAGACATCGATCTGCCCGACGCCGATCCGGTGCGGGATCTGGGCGCGGACAGTCCTGCTCGCCGGCTCTGGAACCTCCTGCGCGGTAAGCACGACGACGACGGCGGCTGGGGTGTGGGCCCGAGCACCGCCAGTAAACTCCTGTCCCGGAAGCGACCCCGCCTGATTCCGGTATACGACTCCATCATCCGCAGGGTCACCGCGCTGCCCGGCCCCAAGGACCAGTGGCAGTACTGGCACTCCTCCTTTGCCGACGGCGTCCTGGCTGAACGGCTGGCGGAAATCCGGGAAAAGTCAGGTATCACCGAGCCCATCTCAGACCTTAGGGCCTTGGACATTGTGCTGTCCATGCACGGCAAACGGCAGGGATTCGAGCCGCAGGAGGAAGATCTGGAGACCTGAGTTCCGCCGGCCCGCAGACCCAAGGAACACCTCCGCTGCAGCTAGGATTCACTCGGTGTTCTCACACATGGTTCAGTTCCTGCCGACCCGTTCCGACCAGTGTCGCGGCCAGGATCCGTGCGGCGGTGTCCCGGCCCATCCGGACGGCGCCGTCCACGTGCTGGTACCCCTCCGCGGCCAGATCCGAGGACGCCCAATAGATTGACCCGACCGGCGTGAGCTGGTCTGCGCCGTAGCGGTGCAACCCGCCCAGGTCATAGCTGGCGGCGTATGCTCCCCGGGTCCATTCCTCCGAGCCCCAGTCGGATTCGTAATACACCACCGGTTCCAGTGCCTTCGGGCCCAGGCAGGCGGCCATTGATTCCAGAATGGCCTGCCTGCGGTCAGCAGCATTTAGCCGGAACATGGCATCAGCTTTTTCATCCGGCACAAAGGCCACGAGGGTGCCCCGGGGATCTTCATGGTTGGTGTTGTCATAGATTTCCTGCACGGCATCGGATGGATTGAAGCAGGTTCCGGACAGTCCGGCCTCCCGCCAGAACGGAGTCTCATAGACGGCATGGACCTTGATCACCAGGCCCAGCGACTGATGCTGGTGCATTTGGTGCTGCAGACGCGGCAGCGGAGGTTCGAAGGAAACCCGCGAGTAGAGGTTTGGCGGCACCGCCATGATGGCGAACCGGGCCGTCACGGTGGTGCCGTCGGCGAGAGCCGTAACGCCGCCGTCGTCATTCCGGCGCAGCGTCCGGACCGGAGTGCCAAGCACCACACCCGAGCCCAGTTTTTGGGCCAGACGCTCGGAAACCTGCTGCATGCCTCCGATAACCCGCTTATCCAGCAGGAAATCCTCGTCGACCAGATTCGTGAAGGAACCGGCAGAAGCAGCCATCAGGACCGCTTGCAGGGCGGAAAAGGCGTGCGCGGGCTTGGTGAGCATACCCCCGGCCAGGAACAAGCCGATGTTGTGGCACGCCGCCTCGTCGGCAGATTCGCTGCGCAGCCAGTGCTGCAGGGAAACCGTGTCCAGCTCACGGGCACGCGGGTGCGCCCAGGGAGCGGCCGGATCGGTTTCGGCGGCAAGCTGGTCCAGCACAGCGATCAGCCGGTCCATTTCCTGCTGCGTCGCCTCGGGCACCGGGAACAGGCTGCCTGCATACTGGGTCCGGGTGCCGTCGGGATCCATGTAGACGGAGTCACCGGCTCGGTACCGGTCAAACATTTCCAGCCCGAGCTCACTGAGCAGGTCTTTCAGCGCCGTCTGGTCGGGAGACACCCACTGCCCGCCGATTTCGAGCATGGCCCCGTCAATGCGGTCGGTCCAGGTGCGTCCGCCAACCCGGTCCCGGGCCTCCAGAACAGTAACCGAAAGCCCCGCCTTCGTCAGCTCCCAGGCTGCCGTTAAGCCGGTGGTGCCGGCGCCAATGACAACAACATCGGATTCAAGCATGTTCATACGTACCTCTTTCATAGGTGGAATTTTCCAGGGGTGGAGAAGCGTTTATTGGGCGGCGGCAGCAGCGGGCCGGCTGGTTCGCACGCTGCCGGTTCAGCCAGGTTGAAGTCCGCAATGTTCCGGCGGAACCCCCGGGTGAGGAACAGCAGGTAGATGAACCCAACCCCTGACCAGGCAAGTCCGAAGATCAGCGCATCACCATGCAGGAACGACCATAGGACGCCCGTCAGGCCGGCACCGATCAGCGGCGCCACAACGAACTTTGCGATGTCTGCGGCGCTCTTGTACCGCTTGTGCCGGAACACGAAGTAGGCGATCACGGAAAGATTCACGAAGGTGAACGCGATCAGCGCGCCGAAGTTGATCATCGACGAGATCAGTTCCAGGCTCGGAGCCACCGCCAGCACAGATACAAGGCCGGTGATGATCACCGTGAAGGACGGCGTGTGAAACCGCGGATGGATATATCCAAAAAGCCTGGCCGGCCGGAGCACCCCGTTTCGTCCCATCACATAGAGCAGCCGGGAGACGGAGGCATGGGATGCCAGTCCGGAGGCGAAGGTGGCAGCGAATGCCCCGGCCATAAACAGCAGCTGGAAGGCCTGTCCGCCCACGTAGAGTGCCATTTCCGGAAGCGTATCGTCCACCACCTCGAAGCCGGATACATCGGGGAACGCTGCCTGGGCAAGGAATCCGGCCACAAAGAAGATGCCGCCGCCGATCAGCAGGGTCAGGATGATGGCCCGGGGCATGATCTTCTGGTCCCTGGCCTCTTCCGTGTACATGGTGATGGCGTCAAAGCCAATGAAGGAGAAGCACACCACGGTGGCGCCGGTAAGCACCGCTCCCGGTTCGAATCCCTCATGGAACAGCGGCGAGGAAGTGAATACAGTGCCTTGGCCCATGCCCTCCCCCAACCGGATTACGGCCAGGACCACGAAGGCGGCGATCAGTACGATTTCAAAGGTCACCAGGATGCCGTTGAGCTTGGATGTGGTGTTCATGCCGCGCAGGTTGATGGCGGTCATGACCAGTACATACAAGACCACCCAGATCCAGCCAGGGACAGACGGGACCAGCGCCTCCATATAAATGCGGATGATGAGTGCGTTCACCATGGGCAGCAGCAGGTAATCCAGCAGCGCCGCCCAGCCCACCATGAATCCCAGGCCGGGATGCATGGTCTCGCGGGTGTAGGTGTAGGCCGAACCTGCACTGGGAAAAACCCGGACCATCCGGCCGTAGCTGATGGCCGTGAAGAGCATCACCACCAGGGCCACCAGGTAGGCCAGCGGTACCAGCCCGTCCGTCCCGGCAGAGACAATCCCGAAGGTATCGAAGACGATCGTCGGTGTCATGTAGCCGAGGCCCAGGCCCACGATCGCCCACAGGCCGAGGGACCGCTTCAGGGTGCCGGACCTCGCGGCAGCGGGCGAACCTCCTGCGAGTGCTGGGACTCCGGGAATGCCGGGTGCTGTCATTGCAGGCTCTCTTTCGCCGGGGCGGCTCCCGAAGCCGGGAGCCGCCGTCGTTCGTTGGTTGTCCTGCAGATGAAACGGCTATGGAACTGCCTGCACGGCGTCGGGACCGGGGCTGGTTTCGCCGCGCAGTCGGCTGGCCATTTCCAGCGCATCACCGGCCGGAGCATCCGAACGGCGGTCCGGGCGGGCGATAAACAGGTACAGCAGCCCGGTGGCGGTGACCGCACCGAGTCCGATCAGTACCACCCAATCGGCAACCCAGTCCCCGGAGGTTCCGGGCTTGGCCAGCAGGACCATGGCGAACAGGCCGTAGGCCAGAGCGAGAACGTTGATGACAAATCCGGCCGCCCCCAGACGGAACGGCCCGGCGGGACGCCAGCCGCGCAGCCGCTGGCGCATGGCTGCCAGGACCACCGACTGAAACGCCACGTAGATGCCCAGCACGGCAAAGGCAGTGATCTGCGTCAACAGACCCTCCGGGCCGGCATATATGGCGACACAGAGCAGCAGCGGGATGGAGCAAGCCACAATCAGTGCATTTACCGGCACCTTGCTGCGCGGTGACACCCGGGCCAACCAGGCGTGTCCGGGCAGCATGCCGTCGCGGGCAAAGGAGAACAGCAGCCGGCTGGCGGCTGCCTGCAGGCTGAGCACACAGGACAGGAATGCGGTCAGCGCGATCACCAGGAAGACTTTGGCGCCCACCTCACCCAGCGAGGAGGACAAGATGGCAGGGATGGGGTCCGGATCGGTGCCATCCACAATGTCCTGCAGGTTGGGGGCAGCCATCACGTAGCCTGCAAACGCGAACAGTGCCGAGATCCCGCCGACCAAAATGGTCATCACCATGGCCCGCGGTATCCGCCGGGCCGGATCGGTGACTTCTTCAGCGACATCCCCGCAGGCCTCAAAGCCGTAGAACAGGAAGAGCCCGGCGAGCGCGGCGCCGATGAACGCCTGCCCGTAGGGCCCCTCCTGCTCCACCCCCATGGTGTTGAAGAAGACGCTGAACTCCTGCTGCCGCTGGAAGATCAGCAGGTAGAGCCCGACGGCGATCACGCCGGCCAGTTCGGCGGCGAGACCGATCCGGGCCACCCGGGCCAGGGTCTTGGTGCCGGAGAAGTTCAGCGCCAGCGCCACTAGCAGGAGCACTGCCGACAGCGCCAGGGCCCAGCCCTTACCCGTTGGAAGGCCAAAGAGGCTGGCCAGGAAGCCGCTGCCGAATTCGGCCACCGAGGTGATGGTAACGATCATGGCCCAGATGTAGACCCAGGCCGCCATCCACGCGTAGCGCCGGCCCCACAGCCGTCGGGTCCAGGGGTAAATCCCGCCGTGGATGGGGTACTGCGAAACTACCTCGCCGAATACCAGCGAGACGAGCAGCTGCCCGCCGCCCACAATGAAGAGCCAAAAAATGGACGGCGGCCCGCCGGTACTCATAGCCAGCGCGAAGAGTGAATACACACCCACCAGCGGAGAGAGATAGGTAAAACCCAGTGCAAAGTTTGCCCACAGGGACATGGACCGGTCGAAGGAGTCCTGATAGCCCAGGGCCGCCAGATGCTCGCCGTCGGCCAAATGCGGGGTGGTACGGGATTGCGCTTTCATAATGCCCTTCCCTCTGGTGGGTGGTGTGCCTAGCCGATGAAGCTCATGACGTGCTTGATTCGCGTGTAGTCCTCGAGGCCGTACGCGGAGAGGTCCTTGCCGTAACCCGAGTGCTTGAAGCCGCCGTGCGGCATTTCGGCCACCAGCGGGATGTGGGTGTTGATCCAGACGCAGCCGAAGTCCAGTCGCTTGGCGAAGCGCTGCGCCCGGCCGTGATCCCGGGTCCAGACGGAGGAAGCCAGCCCGTAGTCCACGTCGTTTGCCAGGGCCAGGGCCTCGGCGTCGTCGGTGAATTTTTGGACTGTCAGCACAGGGCCGAAGATCTCGTTCTGCACCGGCTCGTCCTGCTGCTCCAGCCCGGAGATGATCGTGGCTTCGTGGAAGTACCCGGTGCTTCCCTGCCGTTTGCCGCCCGTTTCGATCACGGCATGCGCGGGCAACCGGTCAATCACACCCATCACGCGCTTGAGCTGCTCGGCGCTGGAGAGCGCCCCAAAGAGGATGTCGGTGCGCTCCGGGGTGCCGGTGAGTGCGTTGGCCCGGGTTTCCGCCACCAAAGCGGCCACGAACTCGTCATGGATGCTTTCGTGGACCAGGACGCGGGTGGCGGCGGTGCAGTCCTGACCGGCGTTGTAGAACGCGGCGGGGACAATGCCGGCAACAGCGGCGGCGATGTCCACGTCGTCGAACACCAGGACCGGAGCCTTGCCTCCCAGCTCGAGGTGCACGCGTTTGACATCCTGCGCAGCTGCGCCGGCCACCTCCATGCCGGCCCGGACGGAACCGGTGATGGACACCATCTGCGGCGTTTTGTCGGCCACCAGCGACTGCCCGGTGGTGCGGTCGCCGAGCACCACGTTGAAGGCTCCCGCAGGCAGGAATTCTGCGGCAATTTCAGCCAGGAGCAGCGTGGTCCCGGGAGTGGAATCGGCAGGCTTGAGGACCACGGTATTGCCGGCCGCCAGTGCGGGGCCGACCTTCCAGACAGCCATCATCAGAGGATAGTTCCAGGGGGTGACCTGCCCGATCACGCCGATGGGTTCGCGGCGGATGGATGAGGTGTGGTCCGCCAGGTATTCCGCGGAGGCACGGCCTTCCAGTGTGCGGGCAGCCCCGGCGAAGAACCGCAGCTGGTCCGCCATGACCTCAATTTCGTCACCCACGATGCCGGCACGGGGCTTGCCGGTTTCGGAGCATTCGAGGTCCGCCAGTTCCTCGGCCCGTTCCTCGACGGCGTCGGCAATCCGCAGCAGTGCGCGCTGGCGCTCGGCGGGAGTGCTCTGGCCCCAGGTCTCGAAGGCAGCCCCGGCGGCCTGATAGGCCGCCCGGACGTCACCGGCCGTGGAAACAGGAGTGGTGGCAATCACCTCTTCGGTGGCCGGATTGATGATCTGCAGCCGCTCGGCGGCGGCGGAATCCACATAATCGCCGTTGATGAAGTTGCGCAGTTCCCGGATGCTCATCGGTGCCCTTTCGACCGTCGACGGGGGCACGCGCAGTACTGGCCGGTGCCGCCCCTGGAGTTTTCTTCACTCCATGGGGGACGACACTACACCTAAAACATCTGGAATAGAATGATAAAAATCGACCGGTTTTTGCCGGTTCGCTCACCCCTTCATCGGGGGGCGGCCACTACTTTCGCAGGTCCAGGAAAAACGTGGTGCCGGGGCAGGGCAGCCCGGGCTCCGCAGGGTCGCTGCCCGGAACGGGCGGCACCAAGCTTCCCACTGTGAGGTTCGGGTCGGTGGACACCAATACCCGGCCAACCCGGCTGATCAGGGCGGACGGCACATCGAGGGACTCCAGGAGCGGCAGCAGGGCCGCTTCCGTTCGCTTGACCGACACATCCGCACCCACGACGCCGATCATGGCACCATCGACCTGTACCGGCATGGTCAACGTCAGGATGTAGTCACAGGTGCACAGATGATCCACGTACGGGCCGGTAACATGCCGCTGATGGGTGGACTCGGGCACGCTGTACCACTCCAGGGTCCGGAAATCGTTGAGATAGTCCACGTACTCGCGGGCGGACAGGTCCAGCCGGGTGGGGACCCGGGTGGTACCGAACAACGGATTGGAATCCAGCGGCCCCAGCCACCAGGAAAAATGCAGGCGGCGCCCCCTGACGTAATCCGGGGCGGCGATGAACCCCGCACCGATCAGCAGCGGGGACTCACCGGTCAGCTCCGGCTCAACCAGTGGATAAACCAGGGCGTCCAAGCCCGCGGGATCCGGCGAGGCTCCGGCTTCCATGGCGGCACGCCAGGTATCGAGCCGCCGGAAGACGCCGTCGAAGAATTCAGATACACCCCGCGTGGTGCGCAGGGCTGCATCGGTGGTGCGCGTGCCGGGACTAGTCATGGAGATTTCCGCCTTTGCCAATGCTTGCCTTTGCGCCCAGCAGCCACCGCGTGATGAGTTGCGTCTGCGCCCGGACGAGTGCCCGGGCGGTTACCGCATCCTGCCGGCCGACCGCCGCAGCGACCGCCTCCATGCCCGCGACGATTTCAGTGCGCAGTTCCGCTTGCCCCATGCCCAGCCAGAGAAGCGGTCCAAATTCGGCTTGGAGCCTGATTTGCTCTCGCACCAGGCGGGGGGACTGGCTCAGGACCGCAACCTCCAGGTAGAAGCCGCTGGCGTTGCGCCGGGCAGGAGCGCCGGGGGTGAAGTCGGCAGCGGAGAGCCACCGGGACAGCCGCTCGCTGTCCTGGGGTGCGCAGCGTTCGGCTGCCTGTTCTACGCAGCCGGCCGCCACGGTTGCAAAGTAGATGGCGAGATCGGAGATTTCTCCATTGGCCATCCCGCGCAGGCGGGCCTCAAGCAGGCCGGTGCGGGTGAGTTCCGTAGCATTGACAAAGCTGCCGCCTTCCCGGCCCCGCTTGGTCTGAACCAGTCCGGCATCCCGCAGAGCCTGGAGACCTTCGCGTGCGGTGACCACGGCAACGCCGAACCGCTTCGCCAGGTCCGCTTCGCTGGGAAGCCGCTCCCCCGGGACCAAGACGCCCATGATGATGGCATCAGTGAGTCGTTGGGCTACCTGCTCGGTCTTGCTGCCTTCGGCCAGCTGGGCAAAAACCGCCGACCGGGCGCCCTGTGCCCGTCGACCCGCGCGGCCATTTGCTTCCATGGTTTGAGCTTAACCCAAGGCGCCGGGTGCCGGTTTTGCCGATGCAATGCCGGAACCGCGCCCCGACCGCAGGCCCCTCAGGTTTCGGTACCTATCCATGCAAGGTACTTGGTGTTAGCCTCCCTTTTATGGAGACCGGCCGCGAGAATGTCCTGGTGCAGCTGCGCAAGGGTGTCATTGAATACTGCGTCCTGTCCCAGCTGTGCCGTGAGCCGTCCTACGGGCTGAAACTCGCCTCCGACCTCGCCCGCCATTCCTCCCTCTTTGCCAGTGAAGGAACCATCTATCCGCTGCTGGTCCGGCTGCGGAAACGGGGTCTGGTGGAAACCACATGGCAGGAGTCGGCCACCGGACCGCCCCGCCGCTACTACCGGGTGACCCCAGCGGGTGAAGAAGCCCTGAACGCTTTCCGTGCAGCCTGGGAACCGTTTGCCTCCGAAACCAGCCAACTCCTGAAGGAACCGAGCACATGAATAATGCGGACGCCGGCACCCATCCCGGGTATTCCGGTCATGAAGACATCACCGCCCATCCCCTGGTCCGCTCCTATCTGGATGACCTGGACCGGAGCCTGGCCGGAGCCGAGGACCGCAGCGATGTCTTGAACGCCGTAACCGAGCACATCACCGAGGCAGCCGGCGCCCTTCCCGGCCCGGCCACCACGGCTCAGGTCCGGGAGGTCCTGGCGGGTTTGGGGCCGGTGGAGCGGATCGCTGCAGCCTCGGGCACGGAGCCTGAGGCTGCGGAGCGGGCGGAGCGGGCGGAGCGGGCGGAATTCCCGCCGCAGGCAACGGCCGTGCGGCCGGGGCCCGAACGCCCCTGGCTGGGGACGCCGTCGGGCATTATTGCCCTCACGGCGCTGGTCCTGTCTATTGTCCTTATTCCGCTGTTCTTTCCTCTGGCCGCACTGTCCCTGGTGCTGGCGATCATTGGCCTGGTCCGCCGGCGGCCGCGTCCGCGCAGCGCCTGGGTGATCACCATTATCAGCGGCGTCCTGCTCGTCGTCGTGCTGGCAATCGGCATCCTGGCGTCGCTCTTCCTTTTCGCAACGGAAACGGGCAGCGGCAGCCCCCAGCCGGCCACCACCTCGGTGTCCGTACCCGCGGAAGAACCGTAACAAACACATAGCGGCCGGATAACCAGCCGGTGGAGTGCCGGATTTTGTCCTCGTCCAAGGCCAGGGCAGATGAGATGGAAATGTTACACGCTGATTCTCCATTTCCGGGCAGTGCGTGAGGCATTCTTTGACATACCTGAACTCGCAGGTTCACTGCCTGCATTCCTAAAAGAGGATTCCCGTGCACCATTCTCCGCGCGCTGCCGCGCTTCTTGCCGCTTTGTGTTTTTCCATCGTGCTCGGCGGGTGCGGTTCGTCCGGTGAAGCTGAAGAACCTGCTGCAAAAGACTCGCCCCTGACCGAGTTCATGTCGTCCGCATTCGGAGGTGATCTGAGCCCTGAGGAGCAGGAAAAGAAGTACGCAGAAAATGATCGCCAGCGGGAGGAGCTGGTGGCTCAGTGCATGTCGGAGGAGGGGTTCGAATACACGCCGAATGTCCAGAATGCCTCTGTTTCCATGGGATCAGCCGATGATTGGAATCCTGACTCCCGGGAATGGGTGTCCCAATACGGCTACGGAATGATCAATTACCCCGGCCAGGAGGACATGGAGTCCGGCGGCGGAACTGAGTATGTGGATCTGAACGCCGATTATGTCGCGAGTTTGCCGGTAGCAGAGCAAACTGCCTTTTATGAGGCGTTGAGCGGTCCCGTCCTCGACGAGGCCGATATGCCCGCCGACGGGGAAATGACTGAATGGGATTGGACCACTTCGGGGTGTTATGGCTGGGCGTCGCATGAGATGGACGGCGACGACGCCGGAACGGCCGAGAAGCATCAGCCGCTCATGGATTCCATGAACACACTCTACGAAGACATGATGAGTTCCCCGGAACTGAGCGAGGCAGATGCCGAGTGGTCCACCTGCATGGCCGATGCCGGACACCCCGGATTCTCGGCTCAATTGGACGCGCAGAACAGCATCAGCGACAAGATGAACTCCATCTACGAAGCCACCAGTGCCACGTACGAAGACGGTTCCACCGGAACGTCCGCAACAGCAGCCCCCGGTTCCAGCGGAATGGACGAAACCGCACTGGCTGAGCTGGGCGAAGAAGAAATTGAGCTCGCCCTCGCTGATCTGGACTGCCGGGAAAAGACCAACTACCGCGACGCCATGGAGAGTGTGCAGTTCGACCTTGAGCAGCAGTTCATCGATGACCATAAGGCGGAACTCGAAGCATTTCGGGCCGATCTTGAGCAGGGAAACTGAGTGGCGGGGCTTGGCCGTGACGGCGCCACCGGGCCCATGGAAGACGCAGCCGGCTTAGGCCTGCTCCTTGAGGACCCGGACCCCACCGATGAGCCGCAGGACGTTCCCGCACGATCATCCGTGCGGGACGGGCTCGCCACCGTTTTCCAGCGCAACCGGACGCTGTGGATTGTGGCCGCCGCCGCAATACTGAGCCTGGTTGCCGGCCTGCTGCTGGGGCGGTTTCTGATCTCCCCGGCTGATGCAGCGGGTGCGGCAGAGCCTCCGGCTCCGGGACTGGTTACCGTTCCTGTGCAGTACGGGCAGCTCAGCAACGATGTGACCATCCGGGGAGAGGTGGCTTACGCGGACCCGGTGGAAGTGCGTATCGACACCACATCAATAGCCGGCCCGGCAGTGGTCACGGGCCAGGTTCCGGAAGTGGGCACGGATTTGAAGGCACTTTCGATTGCTCTTGAGGTTGCCGGCCGGCCCGTTATTGTGCTGCCCGGCGAGCTGCCCGTCTACCGCTCCCTGTTCCTCGGCGTTTCCGGCCCGGATGTTATGCAGTTCAAGACGGCTGTCAGGACGGTGGGGATCGATGCCGGCGATCCGGCAGACCCGGTCTTCGGCATCGATGCGGCCAACGCCGTATCAACCCTTTACGCCACAGCCGGGTACTCGGTGCCTGAATTGGAGGACGGCAGCACGGAGTCCCTCCGGGCAGCGCAGGAGTCAGTCCGGATGGCTGAGCAGGGGTTGCTCGCAGCGCAGAGCGAGCTTGCGGCGACGCCTGTTGGCGCAACACCCGTAGAGATCCGGGAAGCCGACAACGCCATAGCCGGTGTGCAGCGTGAGCTCACAGCCGCCCGGCAGGCCAAGCCCCAGGACCCGGTGCAGATCGGCAACCTGGTGGATGCGCTCGAGCTCGCCGAGCTACGCCGGCAGGAAATCGGCTCGGACCGGTCGGATGCCCCGCAGCGGATGGCGGTGGATGCCGCGGCAGTCCAGCTCACGCAGGCGCAGGAGGAATTGGGCCGCGCCGAACAGGCCGCCCTGCCCGCTTTGCCGGCCGGTGAGGTGCTGTACCTGGCGGATCTCCCCCGACGCGTGGATGCCGTTGCCACCCAGCGGGGATCCATTCTTGAAGGAGCCTCCATGACGGTATCCGGAGCAACCCTGGGATTGTCCGGATCCGCTGCGGAGGCCGATGCCCGCCTTCTTAAGGTCGATGATAAAGCGTCTTTTGATTTGCCGGACGGCACTGCTCATTTGGCCACCATCACGGCTGTGGAACCGGGGGTCGGCGACTCCTCCCGGTGGACCATCCAGCTGCAGCCTGACCCCTTAACCCCGGAACAAATCCAGGAGCTTCAGGGGTCCAACGTGCGCGTGTCGATCGCCGTCGGAGCCACGGACGGCGAGGTGTTGTCTGTTCCCTACGCGGCCCTGACGGCCGGCCCGGGCGGCGAAACCCGCGTTGAGGTTGCCGAGGGGGATCCCCGGGACGGCGAACAGGCAGCCACCCGGCTGGTTGTTGTCCGCAGCGGTTTGGCAACTCCCGGTGCGGTGGAAATTACTCCCCTCGAAGGCGAACTGGCCGAAGGCGACCTCGTTGTGGTGGGCAAGTGAGCGTCCCCCTGGTAGAACTGCGCGACGTCACCCGTTCCTTCCCCGGCCCGCCCGAGGTGCAGGCACTGAAAGGCATCAACCTCACCGTGCAGGAGGGTGACTACGTCTCAATCGTGGGCCCCAGCGGGTCCGGCAAGTCCACAATGCTCAACATCCTGGGACTCCTGGACCGGCCCAGCGTCGGTGAGTACCGGTTCGACGGACACCTAACCGGCGTCTTGGACGAGGACACACGCGCTGCGGTCCGTGCCCAACGCATCGGATTCGTGTTCCAGGCCTTCCACCTGATGCCGCGGCGGTCGGTCCTGGAGAACGTCATGATGCCCATGCTCTACAGCGGAACCTCCCGCACGGAACGCGTTGGCCGGGCCCGCGAAGCACTGGATCGTGTGGGCCTGGGCCACCGCATCGATTTCCTGCCCGGCACTCTGTCCGGCGGTGAACGCCAGCGGGTGGCCGTGGCACGCGCCGTTGTCACCCGTCCCAGCCTGCTGCTGGCAGACGAACCCACCGGCAACCTCGACGGTGACACCACGCAGGATGTGATGGCACTGTTCGAGGAACTGGTCACCGACGGCCTCGCGTTGGTCATCATCACCCACGACCATGCCGTCGCCCAGCGTGCACCCCATTGCGTCCGGATTGCAGACGGACGGGTGAGCACGCCAGCATGAGAAGACGCCTAGACCCTGCCGAACCGGCGGAATCAGGGCTCCTTCAGCCGGTTCCGGCCGCAGACCGCTTTCATTTCATCGACCTGCTGATCGAAGCAACGTCCGATCTTGGGACACGACCCGGCCGGCTCCTGATGACCCTCGCAGGCACCGTCCTTGGCATCGGAGCGTTGGTTGCCACCCTGGGCTTCGCGCAAACAACTGCAGGACAACTGGCTCGGCAGTTTGATGCCTTTGCCGCCACCCAAGTAGTCGCCTCCCCCGCCCAGGCACAGAATGCCGACGGCAACAGTGTTGCCACAGCGTCGCTTCCCTGGGACGCGGTGGAACGCATGGAGCGTCTCGCCGGCGTTGAACAGGCAGCGCTTGTTACCGAGGTGAAGCTCCGCGACGGCACGGTGACCGCTGTGCCCGTCAACGATCCCTCCGCTCCCGTCAGCGCACCGCCACGGGTTTTTGCCGCTTCCGCCGGACTTGTCGATACGCTCGAAGGCACGGTCCGGCACGGCCGTCTCTTCGACGCCGGACACGATCAGCGGCACGACCGCGTGGCTGTCCTGGGGAATCGGCTCGCCGACCGCCTTGGCATCACCCGGGTTGATTCCCAGCCTTCCATCTTCATCGACGGCCTGCCCTACGCCGTCGTCGGTGTCTTCAGCGATGTACAACAACGCTCCGAACTGCTCGAGAGCGTTGTCATTTCAACCGGCGCAGCCCGCACGGACTTTGGGCTCAGCGCACCGGGAGAAATCCAGGCCCGCATTGTCATTGGCGCCGGCCCCCAAATTGCCGACCAAGCTGCGCTGTCCCTCTCCCCCGATGCGCCCGAGCACATCGACGTGGCAGCCCCCCGGGGTCAATCCCAGCTCGCGGGCAATATCCAAGCGGACGTCAACCTTATCTTCGTGGTCTTATCCGTGGTGGTGCTTCTTGCCGGCGGGGTCGGAATCGCGAATGTGACCATGCTGTCCGTCATGGAACGCACCGGAGAAATTGGCCTGCGCCGTGCCATCGGCGCTACCCGTCGCCAGATCGCCGCCCAGTTTGTCGCGGAGTCCGTCATTATCGGGCTGCTCGGCGGAATCCTCGGGGCAGCTGCAGGAGTTTTCGCCGTCATCGCCATCTCCCTGTCCCAGCAATGGACACCCATCCTGAACCCGCTGGTATCCTGCGGCGGGGCACTGCTCGGAGCGCTCGTCGGGCTCGTTGCCGGCGGCTTTCCGGCCCGCAAGGCCACCGGCATTGAACCCGTCGCAGCCCTCCGGGGATCCTAGCGTCCAACGGCACCCACGCACCGAAGAACGTCAGTGCGCCTTGTACGGGACCGGTTCCGGCAGCCCTGCCTCCCGGCGCACCCGGCGTGAAAACCGTTCGATGGATTTCAATGCGGACACCACATCGGCCGGACCCACGTCAAAGGGCATGGACTTCATGGTCTCGCCGGGAACGGTGGCGGCCTCCGCCACCAGGGCCAGTTCCCGGGTGTCGTCCACGGAGAGGCCCACCTCGGTCAGCGTGTTCGGCAGGCCGACGCGCGTTGTGAATTCCACAAAGTCCCTGATCTCCGCGGTGGGAGCGCCTTCGAGGACCAGCTGGGTCACGGACCCGATGTTCACCTTTTGTCCGTGCGCCAGACCGTGCGTCTGCGGAGCCGCGGTCAGGCCGTTGTGAATGGCATGGGCGGCAGCAAGCCCGCCGGACTCAAACCCCAGACCGGACAGCAGGGTGTTGGCCTCGATAACCTTCTCCAAAGCCGGGGTGACCAGGTGGTCCCGCGCCGCGTCCAGCGCGGGAAGCGCAAACTCCCACAGCACGTCCCAGCTCAGCCGTGCCAGCGCGGTGCCGGTTTCGGTGGGCAGTCCGCCGGCCATGGTTAGCGAAAAGGAGGCTGCCGTGGCGCGCGCTTCCAGCCAGGTCGCCAGCGCATCGCCCACTCCGTGTGCCAGGAACGACGCCGGAGCGTTGGCCACAATCTGGGAGTCCACCAGCACCAGGTCCGGGTTCCGGGAGAAGAACCGGTACTCCTCGAAGGCCCCGTCCGCGGTGTAGACCACGGCGAGCGCCGACGTCGGCGCGTCAGTGGAAGCGACGGTGGGCACCGATGCCCAACGGATTCCGGCCGCATCCCCGGCAGCCTTGCACGCGTCAATCGTGCTGCCGCCACCCACACCCACCACCACGTCAGCGCCGGCGGCACGGATGGCCCCGGTCAGCCGGTCAATCTCGGCGGCGGTGGGAACGCCGTTGAAGACCTCCCGGGTCAGCGGCAGTTCGGCAATCCGCAGGGAGGTGCCGATGTCGTGTCCCACAAGACCCCAGACGACGTCGTCGGCCACCAGCAGCGGTGTTTTGCCGATCTGCGCAAGGAACTCGCCGAGCCGGTGGATGGCACCGGCGCCCTGCACATAGCGGCCGGGACTGATGACGGTACGAACTGGTGTCTGCTTCATTGGAGCTCCTGGTCGGTGTGAAACGGCGGCCTGTTGCCGGTGCCAGCGTAGGTGGCAGATTCCGCAGCGGCTACCCGGGTGCGGCAAACCCGTGCCGGGCTGGTGAAATTTCGGGTCGATGCTACCCTGAAGGCATTCGAAAGTGTGTTCTATGGAGGTGTGCGGTGCCCGTCTTTTCTTCCAGCTCCGCCCCACGTTCCGGAGGCGCGAGCGAGCCGCTGGCCGCCCGCGGTTCAACCCTTCCGGCGGGGTTCGCCTCCCCCGCGCAGGACTATTACGACGCCGGGATCGACCTGAACCGGCATCTGATCCGGGACGCCACCTCAACCTTCATCATGCGGGTCTCCGGCGAGGCCATGTCCGGGGCCGGCATCAGCGACGGAGACGAGCTGATCGTGGACCGTTCGCTCACGCCTAAAGACGGGTCCGTCGTCGTCGCCGTCCTCAACGGTGAGCTGATCATCCGTCGGCTGCTGCTCACCGGACAGGGAATCTTCCTGCATGCGGACAGCCCGGATTCGATGGACATCCGGGTGCCGGATCCGGCGGAGCTGTCCGTCTGGGGCGTCGTGACCCGGTGCCTGCACTATGTTTGAGGCCCCAGATGTTTAGCGTGTGCCGTGGCTGAGCGGCACCGCATCGCCCTCGTGGACGTGAACAGCTTCTACGTTTCCTGCGAGCGCGTTTTCGACCCCAAACTCGCCGGGATTCCGGTGGTGGTGCTCTCCAACAATGACGGCTGCGTGGTGGCGCGCTCCGACGAGGCCAAGGCACTGGGGATCACGACCGGTGAGCCATGGTTCAAGCTGGCCGAAGCTGCCCCGAAGCTGGGCCTGGTGCAGCGCTCCAGTAACTATGAGCTGTACGGGGACCTGAGCTCGCGGGTGATGCAGCTGCTGGCACGCTACTCCTCCGAGCAGGAAATCTACTCCATCGACGAGTGTTTTTTGCATCTGCACGGCACCGATGAGGAGCTGCGGAACCGGGGCACTGACATCCGGGCCGCCGTGGCGCGGAACATCGGCCTGCCGGTCTGTGTGGGAATCGGTCCCACCAAGACCCTGGCCAAATTCGCGAACCGGATCGCCAAGCAGAATCCGCACATGGGCGGGGTCTGCAACCTCGATACTCTGGATGCCGCCGTCGTAGACACCATCATGTCCCGGGTGCCGGTCACCGGCCTGTGGGGCGTGGGCGCACGCAACGGCGCCCGGCTGAACGCGCTGGGGATTCACACTGTCGCCGACCTGCGCGCCGCCGATCCTGCCGTAATCCGCACCAAGTTCTCCGTGGTGCTCCAGCGCACGGTGCTGGAGCTGAACGGCACCGCCTGCATTCCCATGGAAACCGAGTCCGCGGACAAGCAGCAGGTCCTCTTCTCGCGTAGCTTCGCCACCCCCGTGGTGACCCGGGAATCAATGCGTCAGGTCATGAGCCTGTATGCCCAGAAAGCCGCTATCCGGCTGGCCAAGGAGGGACAGCTGGCCACCGTGATGACGGTCTTCGCCGCCACGTCGCGGTTCAGCGGAACGGAGGCCTCCTCCCCCTCGGTGACGGTCCGGCTTCAGCGGCCCACGGCGGATCCGCTGGTGCTGACCCGGGCCGCAATCACCGCCATGGACTCCCAGGTGGTGGAGGGAGCCCGGTACGCCAAGGCCGGAATCATGCTCACCGGCCTTTCGGCTGCCGGTGCCGAGCCGGTGTTCGACCTCTTTGATGCCGGGCCGGAGCAGAAGGACATCGGCCCCCTGCTGGCGCAGGTCACGGATAAGTACGGTGCGGCCAGCATCGGGCTGGGGCTGGCGGGAATGGCCTCCGCGAAGCCGGACTGGACCATGGCGCGGAATTTCGCGTCGCCCCGCTACACCACGGAGTGGTCCGACCTGCCGGTGGTGAGGGCCGTATAGGTACGGCCCTCACCACCCGGATCGCCGATACTCAAGCAGTGGCGGAATTGGCCATCTCCAGGAGCCTGTCGACCTGCTCGGGCGAGAAGTCCCCGCCTGCCATCATGCCGATGCGCCCGATGGGGAAGGAACCCATCATCTTTTCCATCTCCACACCTTCAGGCATGACGGACGATGATCCGTCCATCGCCGACATGATCGGTGCCATGGCCTGCCGGATGATCGGGCCGGCGACGGGGTGCGCAAAGACCTCGGCCAGGGAGGACTCCCGCGTGAGCGGCATCAGGACAGTGTCGCCTTTCACGTCCACGGTTGTGGTGGACCGGATGTCCCGGCTGGAAGCGGCCACCTGAACCGTGTAGGTGCCGCCTTCGACGACCCAGCGGTCCGCGCGGACGTGCCAGTACGCGAGGTCTGCTGCACGGATGCTCAGCAGCACTTCACGGCTCTCGCCCGGCTCCAGCGCCACCATCGCGAAGGCCTTGAGCTCACGCTCGGGCCGCTGCACCTCGGATACCAGTCCGGTGTAAGCCTGCACCGCCTCACGGCCGGCCCGGTCACCAGTATTGGTCACCGTGACACGGACCTCGACGTCGCCGGCCTCGTTCACGGATGCCGTTGCGTCCCCGTATTCAAACGTGGTGTAGGACAGGCCGTGGCCAAACGGGAAGGTCACCTCCAGCTGCCGCGCGTCGTACCAGCGGTACCCAACAAACAGGCCCTCGCCGTAGCGGACGTGTCCGTCCTCTCCGGGGAAGTTGAGGAAGGCGGGGGAATCCTCCAGCCGCACCGGAATCGTCTCGGTCAGTTTTGCCGACGGATTCACCGCACCGTACAGCACATCCGCCGTCGCACTGCCGCCGGCCTGCCCCAGCAGCCACGCTTCGAGGATCGCCGGGACGCGGCCAGCGAACGGAAGCGCCACCACGCTGCCGTTGGACAGCACCACCGCCGTCCGCGGGTTGGCCTCGAGGACGGCGTCCAGCAGTTTGAGCTGCTCGGCGGGGAGGTCGATATTCTCCCGGTCATAGCCCTCCGACTCGAGCCGGGCCGGCAGACCAAGGAACACCACGGCAACCTCAGCATCAGCGGCTGCAGCAACGGCCTCTTTGCGCAGGGCGGCGGTCTCTTCCGCCGGCGCTGCTTCAGCCAGGCTGAAGCCTGCGGCGTACGTCACCGCGGCCGTGCTCACGGCGGAGATGCCCTCCAGCGCCGAGTCCAGGCGCGTCGGGTTGATCATGGACGAGCCAGCACCCTGATAGCGCGGATTTTTGGCAAAGGCACCGATGACCGCAACGGTTGTTTCGGCAGCCAACGGCAGCAAATCGCCGTCGTTCTTCAGGAGGACGATCGAGCGGCCGGCAGCCTCTCGTGCCAGGGCGTGATGGGCATCGACGTCCAGCGGCCCGGCGATCTTCGGGGTGTCCTGCCACCGTTTCGCCAGCGTTGCCACGCGGGCGGCCGAGGCATCAACAAAGCTTTCATCCAGCGACCCCTCGCGCACGGCAGCGACAATCTGCGCGTCAGTCGTACCGCCGGAGGACGGCATTTCCAGATCCAGGCCCGCGGCCAGAGCCGAAACCCGGTCGTTGACCGCGCCCCAGTCAGAGACAACCAGGCCGTTAAAGCCCCATTCCTCGCGCAGCACCCGGGTCAGCAGGAACGGGTTCTCCGAGGCGAACACCCCGTTGACGCGGTTATACGAGCACATCAGCGTATATGGCCGGGCGTCCTGGACAACACGCTGGAAGCTGCGCAGGTAGATTTCACGCAGCGGGCGCGGGTCCACGTCGCTGGAGGAGCGCATGCGGTCGTGCTCCTGATTATTGGCCGCGAAGTGCTTCAATGAGGTGCCGACGCCGGTGGACTGGGTTCCCTGCACCAGGGCGGCGGCCATCACGCCGGAAACGATCGGGTCCTCCGAGATGTACTCGAAGTTTCGCCCGCACAGCGGGGAACGCTTAATGTTGGCACCCGGGCCGAGGCTCACTGCCACGTCCTCGATGGAAGACTCCACTCCCAGGGCCTCGCCGACGCGGTGCGCGAGCTCGGTGTCCCAGGACGAACCGAGGCCGACGGCGGGCGGGAAGCACGTGGCCGGGACGCTGTCGCCGAGCCCAAGATGGTCGCTGCTGCCACGCTGCTTGCGCAGGCCGTGCGGGCCGTCGGTAAGCATTACGGCCGGAATACCGGCGCGGTCAACCGCCTTGGTGGTCCAGAAGCTGGCGCCGCTGGTGAGCGAGGCCTTCTCCTCAAGCGTGAGGTCCGCGACGGATGCTGCCGCGGCATTTCCGATGGTGCTCTCTGGCATGACTTCATCCTTCGTTTGAATTTCGGTTCAGGGAATTTCCACCACCTAAGCAGCACTCCCGAGACGGCGGCAAGGGCTGCGAAGCTACCGGCGGTTGTGCACGGTCACCGCGTAGCCGTCCGGATCGAGGAAGGTGAAGGTGGTGCCGAAGGGCCCCTCGAAGGGTTCCTGCGTCATGGCCACGCCGGCCTCGGCCATGGACTGATGGAGGTCCGCAGCATCGGGGTCATGCAGCCAAAGCACGACGCCGAGCCCGGGCTGCGCCACCGAGTCCAGATCGACGTCGGGAATAGTTTCCCGAACTGCGAACGCAATGGGTGGGATGCCAAAGACGACGGCGTGCGGCGGTGAGGCGGGCGCTCGGGTCAACCCGACAACGTCTTCATAGAAGGCAGCCGCCGTGGCTAAGTCAAGGATGAAGAACCACACATCGGACGCCTGCTGAAGCGAGCCCAGGCCGTGCACCACACCGGCGTCGGGCCGGGCATTAGCACAGTGCGTCGCCGCCCTGGACGAGGCGGAGCAGGAGGTCTGAACCGCCGGCTTTCGCAGTGGGCACCTGCCGGTTTTCTGTCCGCGCCTCGTCCGGGGCCCGGCCGTGGGACGCTGGAGGTATGGATGTGATGGTCTCGCCCGCGCTGACAATTCCCGCGTCGGAACTTGACTGGCGGTTCTCGCGGTCCTCCGGGCCCGGCGGCCAGCACGTTAACACCTCGGACAGCCGCGCCGCGCTTTCGTGGAACGTCGCCGCCTCTGCGGTGCTTTCTGACCGCCAGCGGCTGATGCTGCTCCAGCGGCTGGAACGGCGCCTCATCGCCGGAGTACTCACGGTGACCGCCTCGGAGCAGCGCTCCCAGCTGCGCAACCGGGAGATCGCTTTAGCCAAGCTCGCAGAGATCGTGGCGGACGGTCTGGCCCCCGAAGCTGCCGCTCGGCGAAAAACCAAACCCACCCGCGGCTCCACCTATCGCCGCCTCGATGCAAAGAAGCAGCGTGCCGTCACTAAACGCCAGCGGCAACGGCCGCCGGCCGATTAGTTCATCCGCTGGCCCGGCTCCTGCGGCGGAGCCGGAGACGGAAAGCTGACAAGATTCGCCCCGATCCCGGCCAGGAACTGCGCCCCCAAACGGGTCAGCGATATCTCCTTGCGCTTTGCCCCTGTGCGCGGAGCATCCGCCTGCGCACTGTGCAGGAAACCAGCATCCTCTAACCGTTTCAAGGTTCGATAGAGGCTGCGCTCGGTGATCTGCCATCCGGTATCCCCCGCAACATCTGCTGCAACCCGAGCCACGGTCACCGACTGATGAACGGACACGGCCCGAAGGATCACCGGCGTCAGCATCGATTTTTTGTAGGTGTCCACCCAGGATTCCACCCGCGCCTGAACCCATTCATCTTCCTCGGCGGGACGGGCCGCCATGCTCAGTCCTCCCATCCGCGGCCCAGGACAACCCCGGTGAGGTGGATGAGCAGGCCGAGCCCCCAGGCCGCGCTCATCACCAGGGTGGCACCGAACCACGGGGTCGCTAGAAGCTCATGGGCCGCCGCTCCTGCGCCTCCGGCGCCGCCCAGGGCGATGGTGCGGACCACTGCATGGCTGTTGAAGGACGTGGTCACCACAACAAAGGCAATGGCATGCGCCACCGCAAAGCCGAACCGGATCTTCGTGAGCGTTCGGTAATTCAGCCACATCCAGGCGGCGATTCCGGCTGCCACGATGGCGGTGAGGACGCCGGCGGGGGTGGTCACCTCTCCGCCGGTGAGGGCAATGACCGCCTGGATGAGCAGCATTGCAGCGACCAGCCCCAGCAGATACGGCAGGAGCACTGAGCGGGCGTTGACGGTGGCCTGGGGAGCAGCATGAGTTGTCATGACCGGCACTGTACCAATGGGACACTACCGATGGAAGGGGTTAGCGAAACATTATGCCGGCCACCGGTTTCTGCCCCCTGACATCGTTTACGCCTTGAGTTCCCTTCCTTCGGCATCCAGGTAATCGCGCCAGGACCGTTTGGGCTGCCAGCCCAGCATCTTTTGCGCCTTTGCGGTAGAGATGCCTGACGCGTCGGCACGGTCAAGAGCGCGCAGCTGGATCTTGTCGCCGTAGTACTTGGTCAGTACCTCGGCGAAGTCGTGGCCGCCTGCGTTATCCGGTGATGCGATGTAGAAGACTTCGTGGCCGGGCAGGTCGGACTCCGCGGCGAGGACAATGGCGTCCGCCAGGTCGTACACATCCACGTAGCTCCACAGTCCGGCACTGAGCACCGAACTGTCGCGGATTTGCGGACCCAGGTTGTTTTCATAGTTGCCCTCGAACTGCACCCAGCTGGGCCGGATCGAGATGCACTGGATGTCGGACCGGGCAACAGCAGCGTCCATGAGCTGCTCGCCGAAATGCTTGGCGAGCGCATAGGGGTCCTGCGGGTGGATCGGATGCTCTTCGTCCACCGGCGCATACTCCGGAAGGAAATCGCGCTCCGGGAAGAAGAAGCCGGGTACGGTTTCGCTGGAGATGAAGACAAAGCGCTTGACGCCGAAGCTGACCGCGGCTTCCAGGATATTGAACGTGGCCATGAGGTTGTTGTGGAAGACAACGTGGGGAGCATGGCCCGTGGGCTCGGGGATTGCGGCAACATGCACCACCGCGTCCACTCCCTTGACCAGCGCGTAGGCCGCGCCCGCGTCGGTGAGGTCAGCCATGATGTAGCGGGGCGCGCCCTCCGGCTTCCGCTCGTACGAGGGGCGGTCGAGGTCAGTGGTGACGACTTCATGTCCGGCGTCGATCATTGCCTGCGTTGTGGCGCGTCCGACTTTTCCATGGGCTCCGGTGATGAGGACTTTCATGGTTGCTCCTTGGAATTAGTACACGTCGGTCGCCCCCAAAAGTAGCAGCCGCACCACGTGCTGGCTATTGCGGCTTGCCGTTCACGGACCACCGATGAGCGTGGCTACAAGGCAGAAACCATGGCCCGCCACCGAGACCCAGCAAGGCTGGTGGGTGTTGCAGGAAGAGCATTGGTTGGGCTCATCACAGGCTTGCCTCGGCTGGGACTATTCGGAGGAATGCTCCGGGCGCACGGTAGACGCTAAGGTGGCGGGATGTTTACGACCCGGAGTGGTGAACTGGAGCCGTGCACACCCCTTCATTGTCAGCCCAAGATGTGCACACTTAGAACCGATGGCTACACCTAGGACTCCAGGCGCCGTTGCGGGACTGGTAGAAACAAGAAAACCCCCGACAATCCGGGGGTTTTGCGAGTGGAGCTTAGGGGAATCGAACCCCTGACCTTTTCATTGCGAACGAAACGCTCTACCAACTGAGCTAAAGCCCCAGCCCGGCCAAAGCCGGACAGCCCCTGAGGGCATAACCACGATTCTAGACCCGGCAACAGTCCCCGAGGCAAATCGCCTCACTGGTCCTACCATCCGCAGCGCCTGTCTTGCTCTCCGCAGCCCCCGCGGCCGGCCGTTCTCTGGTTGCAGCTTCCGGCACGGCGCTATCCTGACAGCCCGGGCCGCAGTACTCCCCCGGGAGCACTCCCAGCGAAACCGCACAGATCAGCGAACCGCCACAAGGAGCAGTGCCATGACACTCATCGAATCTATGCTCAGCGAACGGCCCGACGGCGCAGGAACCGACCTGGAAGCCGTCTCCACCTGCATCATCGCCTGTTTTGACTGCGTACAGGTCTGCACCGCCTGTGCCGATGCCTGCCTCAGCGAGGACATGCTCGGGGACATGGTGGAATGCATCCGCAAGGACCTCAACTGCGCCGATATCTGTGCTGCCACCGGCACTGTGATCGCCCGCGTCGGAACCCGGTACGCCGGCTATCCGGACAGCACGGCCGCGCTGCTGCGCGCCTGCGCGGCAGCCTGCCACCAGTGCGCCGAAGAATGCGCCCAGCACGCGTCAGCCCACGGACACTGCCGAATCTGCGCGGAAACCTGCCGCCGCTGCGCCGCCATGTGTGAAGAGCTGCTGGTGGTCATGTCCCGAAGCTGAGCCGGCGCACCCCAGATCCGATAACGACGGCGGCGGCCCGCCGGCTACCGCCCGGCCGCCACCATCCCACGGAGGTAGGCGGCCTGACCCACGTGTTCCAGCCCATCTCCAAGGATGCTGATCAGCCGCACCCCGAGAGTCACGGGAGGATCCCACGCGGTGTCCACCACCTGATCCAACTGCTTGCCGGTAAGGCCTGAGACAAAGGCAGCCGTGCGCGAATGCACCGCCTCGTAGTAGCCCAGCAGCACATCGGCCGACTGCACCTGCACGGCT
Source organism: Arthrobacter sp. UYP6 (assembly GCF_040547315.1). Classification (NCBI taxonomy): domain Bacteria; kingdom Bacillati; phylum Actinomycetota; class Actinomycetes; order Micrococcales; family Micrococcaceae; genus Arthrobacter; species Arthrobacter sp. UYP6. The sequence goes on along the minus strand of NZ_JBEPPM010000013.1, from coordinate 98,206 downwards.
GCCACCTGCTCCGAATCATGGCCGTAGCCGGTATCTTCGACCGCCAGCGGCAGCCCCACCCGTCCGTACCATCCCTCGGCGGTCCATACCTGCTCGTGCCCCGCCAACGGAGCAAGCTGCGCGTCCTCGCTCCGGGCCAGATGCCAGATCAGCCAGGAGATGGAGTTTCCCTTGGGATAGGGACGGTGATTCAGCGCCTTCGCGTCCAAACCGTGGGCTGCACGCCGGACAGCCTGGGGAAGCCGGCCAAAAGCATCAATGAGCAGATCGCTCTGTTCCATATCAGTACTCCAGGGTGAGGTAGAGGGGAAATAACGGGGGCGCGCCACGGCAGGATCGCCGTCATCCTTTCATGCACCGAGGCGTCGGGAAAGAGCAGCGGGCCGGACGGAGGGGCCAGGTAAAAAAAGGCGCAGGCAGCCGGGTGCATCCGAGGACGGCAGACTTAACATTGCCCCATGAGTTGGACCGACGAGCGTCCTCCGTGGCTTCCCCCCCTCCCCTCGCCCAACCGCGGCCGCATCCGCATAGTGGTGGGCATGACCATGGTCGTTGCCTGCATGCTGGGCATCCTGGTGGTCGCCTTCCTGGGCGAAACGCTCAGCATGTACACCTGGTGGCCGCTGGCCACCGGTCTGGCGCTGCTGATGTCAGGCCTGCTGAGCCGCCGCCGGATGCCTTAGGCCGAATCACCGCAAGACCAAGTCCACCTAAGATGGGGCTCATGACTGAAGCCTCCGCTGCCGACGGTGCACCTACGCCCGCCAGCTCCCCCGGGGCCGGCGGCTCCGGTTCCCTGTCCCAGACCCTCTCGCGCGGCATCAGCGCCTTGGAACTGCTCGCCGACGCGGAGGCGCCGCTGACCATTGCCGAACTCTCCCAGGGCCTCGGCGTGCACCGCTCCATTGCCTACCGCATCCTGCGCACCCTCGAGGCCCATTCACTGGTGATGCGCGACGACGCGGGCAAGGTGACGACGGCGCCCGGACTGGCTGCGCTGGCCCGGGGCGTCTCCCGGGACCTGCAGTCCGCCGCTCTGCCGGAGCTCACCATCCTCGCGAACGAGCTGGCCATGACAGCTTTTATCGCGGTGTGGGATCAGCATGACTGCGTCACCCTGGTGGCGGTGGAACCGCGGCACAGCCGCACCGCGCTGATCCAGCGGCCCGGTACCCGGCACTCCTTTTCCGCCGGCGCTCCGGGGATCGCCATCCAGTCCGCGGTGGCTGAAGAGCAATGGGAGCGGCTTGCTCCGGGGCAGCCCTACCGGTCGGAGGCCCGGCTAGCCCGCGAGCGCGGCTACGCCACCAGCTTCAGCGAGGTGATCGACGGCGTCGGGTCCGTTGCAGCGCCGATCAGCGTGCCCGGCCAGCTCCCGGCGTCGCTCTCCGTGGTGTACTTCGGCTCCGGAAAGGACGAAGCAGCGATCGGAGCCCGGCTGGTGGAGAGCGTCAAGCTGATCGAGGCGCAGCTGCACTAACGCGAGCTCCGGCCCTGCCCCGCCGGCCAAAAGGGGTTAGGCAAGCATGAGCTTGCTAGAAAAAACCTGCCGGCAGGCCTAAAACAAAAGTATGGCCTTCAAACGTGCACTGCGCCGTTATCCGCTAGTCGCCGCGACCATTGTGGTGCTCGCCGTCGTCCTGCTCCTGGAAACCAGCGCGCCGGCGGCCGCCGCGTGGCTTGCCAGCCTGTACACCCTTGGCATTGTGGTGGTGACCGGCGTCGGCATGGTCAGGGACATTATGCGCGGGCACTGGGGCCTGGACATTTTGGCCGTCGTCGCCATGCTCGCCACCGTGGCGGTTGGTGAGTACATCGCGGGGCTGATCATTGTGCTGATGCTCTCCGGGGGTGAAGCCCTGGAGGTTTACGCCGCAGGGCGCGCCAAAGGTGAGTTGAACGCGCTGCTGGACCGTGCACCGCAGCTGGCACACCGCCTGCCCTCGGACGCGGACACCGGTGAACAGCACACCGGCACGGCGGAGGACATTCCGGCCACCGAGGTTGCAGTTGACGACGTTCTGCTGATCAAGCCGGCGGAAGTGGTCCCCGTGGACGGCGTGCTGCTCTCCGCTGCCGCGTCCTTCGACGAATCCTCGCTGACCGGCGAATCCGTTCCGGTGGCGCGGACCACCGGAGAATCCGTGATGAGCGGCTCGGTGAACGGCACCCTGGCCGTCCGGATGCGCGCCACCGCAACGACATCGGACAGCCAGTACCAGCGCATCGTGTCCCTGGTTCAGGCGGCGGCCGATTCAAAAGCTCCGGTAGTTCGGCTCGCGGACCGGTTTGCTGTTCCGTTCACCGTGGTGTCGCTGCTGATCGCGGGAATTGCCTGGGCTGTTTCCGGGGACCCCGTCCGGTTCGCTGAAGTGCTGGTGCTGGCCACGCCGTGCCCGCTGCTGATCGCCGCCCCCGTGGCGTTTATTTCCGGGATGAGCCGGGCCGCCGGCAACGGCATCATCGTTAAGGGCGGCGCCACCCTCGAACAACTCTCGCACGCGAAGACCGCCGCCTTCGACAAGACCGGAACCCTGACCTACGGCCGTCCGGAGCTGGTGGCAGTGAATCCGGAGCCCGGCATCGATGCCGATGAGCTCCTCACCCTCGCCGCTTCAGCAGAACAGTATTCCTCCCACGTCCTGGCCGCATCCGTCCTCGCCGCTGCTCGCGCACGCGGACTAACGCCCAGCCCGGCGGATACCGCGCAGGAAGTGGCAACCAACGGCGTCGAAGCGCAGATTGGCGGCCGGACCGTGCGGGTGGGTAAACGCCGGTTCATCGCCGAAACGGACCCGCTGACCCGTGCAGTGGATCTTGCCCCCGGCCAGATGGGCGTCTACCTCAGCGTGGACGGCCGCTTCGCGGGCACCTTGGTCATGAGCGACACCGCGCGGACAAACGCCGCCGACACCCTGACTACCCTGCGCTCCCTGGGCATCCGGGAAACGCTGATGCTTACCGGCGACGGCGCCGTCACGGCCCGGAGCATGGGCTCCACCGTGGGCATTACCGACATTCGTGCCGAGCTGCTGCCCCAGGACAAGGTGAAGGCGGTGGCCGGGCTAACGCTGCGTCCGGTGATTATGGTGGGCGACGGAGTCAACGACGCCCCCGTTCTCGCGGCGGCCGACGTCGGTATCGCCATGGGCGCCCGCGGCTCCACTGCGGCGAGCGAGTCCGCGGACGTTGTGATCGTTGCCGATGACTTCTCCAAGGTGGCGCAGGCCGTGCGGATCGGCCAGCGGACCATGCGAGTGGCCCTGGGCAGCATCTGGCTTGGAATCGGCCTCAGCGTAGCCCTGATGCTGGTGGCGTCCTTTGGGCTCATTCCGGCTGTGGCCGGTGCTTTGACCCAGGAGCTGGTGGATCTTGCCACGATCCTCAATGCGCTGCGGGCACTTCACGGCCGGAAGCTGTTCCGTCGGGCAGAAAAGGCGACTACCCCACATCCCGCCCCGGTATCCGGTTCCATCTAAGCGTCTTTGGTTCGGACGTGCCGTTACACCGCGGTGGGATCGACCCCGATTCCATTGCCTGGGTCTGGATGGGTCAGGGAAGGGTTGCGCGGCCGCGGGGCGCAGTGGGGCTTCGACAAAAATCCGCGGTCCAAGCTCACCTTGGGCGATCCGCTGCCAGCGGTCTTGCCTGCCATCCACGCCTCGGTTCTGCCCCGCGGAGGGCTGGTTTACTCTCCGCGTAGTGTGCCTTCCGATGCAGTCAACAAGCAGGTCAACAAGGTTGACATGCTTGTTGACTGCACTCTACTGTCGTAGCCATACCCTGAAAGATGAAGGTCACAGTGCAGAATTCGGAGGCTGTTGTTTTTCGCGGCGGTGGCAGTATCTTCTTCCCCACACTGGTCGCATTGCCCCGGGATACTCCGCAGACCGCACCGTCGTTTCCCCTGAGAAAGAGACCATGCCCAGATCAACGCCAACGTTCTTCGAGAACGCCGAACGAACCATCGACCCGGCACTTTGTGCCGCGTCCCTGAAGGACGCCAAACGGGACGTTTACTGGCTTGATACCCCCAACCGCCCCGGCGCCCTGCCGCCGCTGCTCGGCGATGCAACCTGCGACCTGCTCGTCGTAGGTGGCGGCTACACCGGGCTGTGGACGGCCCTGCAGGCCAAGGAGCGCAACCCGGACACCGACGTCGTACTGATTGAAGCCGGCCGGGTCGCTTCTGAAGCCTCGGGCCGCAACGGCGGATTCTGCGAAGCCAGCCTGGTCCACGGCGAGTCCAACGGCGAGCAGCACCTGCCGAAGGAAAACGAGCGCCTGACGGAGCTGGGCCTCGAAAACCTCGCCGAGCTCATCGACACCCTCGAGCGTTATGGCATTGACTGCGATCTCTTCGAGAGCGGCACTGTGGCTGTCTCCACGGAACCGCATCAGGACGCCTGGCTGCGCGAGGCGGGCAACGGCAAGGATATGAAGTACCTGGATACCGAGACTGTCCGCGGCATGATCAAGTCGGATGCGTTCATCTCCGGTTTGTGGAGCACGGCAGACACCGTCCTGGTGAACCCGGCGAAGCTGGCATGGGGACTGCTGGAAGCCTGCCTAAAGCTTGGCGTGCGTATGCATGAGCAGACCACTGCCACCGACATCTCGGATTCCGGACACCACGTCACAGTGGAAACCTCCCGCGGCAAGATCCGCGCCGGGCAGGTTGCACTGGCGACCAATGCGTTCACACCCCTGCTCAAACGCCACTCCCTGATGACAGTTCCCGTCTACGACTACGCACTGGTGACGGAGCCCCTCACCGCGCAGCAGCGCGAAGCCATTGGCTGGGACACCCCGCACGGACTGACCGATCTCCACAATAGGTTCCATTACTCGCGTCCGATCATCGATGAGAACGGGAACTGGCGGATCCTTTACGGCGGCTTCGACGCCCTGTACCATTTCGGCGGCAAGATCAAACCCGAGCATTACCACAGCGAAGCAACCTATTCCCGGCTGGCCGCCCACTTCTTCGCGGCATTCCCTGCCCTCGCCGGGCTGAAGTTCTCCCATGCCTGGGGCGGTGTGATCGATACGTCCAGCCGCTTCTTTGCCTTCTTCGACACCGCGTACAAGGGGAAGGTTGCCTCCTGCGCAGGGTTCACGGGCCTCGGCGTTGGAGCCTCCCGCTTTGGTGCGCGAGTCATGCTTGACCTACTCTCGGGGGAAAAGACCGAAATCACGGAACTGGAAATGGTGCGCAAAAAGCCGCTGCCGTTCCCGCCGGAACCGATCGCCTGGGTTGGCGTCCAGGCCATGACCACTGCCCTGGCGCGTGCGGACCGCCGCGAGGGCAAGCGCGGCCTGCTCCTCAAGACCATGGATGCCATCGGAATGGGCTTTGACTCCTAACCGCTTTCCACCGTTTTACCCACTTTCAAAGGAGAAAAGCAGTGAGTGCTTCCCCCACAGCTACGTCCACCCGCTCGGGCTACCGGGTGCAGAATCCCGCTACCGGTGAGGTTCTCGAAGAGTTCCCCACCGCCACCGACGCCGAGGTCCAGGACGCCCTGGCCACATCCCATGCCGCTTACCTTTCCTGGCAGGAGGTGCCAATCACCGAACGGGCCAAGGTTGTGTCCCGGGTCTCCGAGCTTTTTGCCGAACGGGCGGATGAGCTCGCCGCCATCATCACCCTGGAAATGGGCAAACCGCTGCCCGAGTCCAAGGGTGAGGCAGAGTTCTGCACGGATATTTTTGCCTACTTTGCGACCGAAGGTCCGGGCCTTGCCGCAGACCGGGAGATCAAGGACATCGGCGGTGCCCATGCCGTGATCCAGACGCGCCCGGTTGGTCCGCTGCTGGGCATCATGCCGTGGAATTACCCGTACTACCAGGTGGCCCGCTTCGCCGCGCCAAACCTGATGCTAGGCAATACGATCATCCTTAAGCATGCCAACACCTGCCCCCGCTCGGCCCTGGCTATCCAGAAGATCATGGACGACGCCGGTGTGCCGGAGGGTGTGTACATCAACCTGTTCACCAACCATGACCAGATCGCTGACATCATCGCTGATCGGCGAATCCAGGGTGTTTCGCTGACCGGTTCGGAGCGCGCCGGCGCGATTGTTGGCCAGCTGGCGGGCCAGAACCTCAAGAAGGCCGTGCTGGAACTTGGCGGCTCCGACCCGTATGTCCTGCTGGACAGCGAAGACGTCAAGGGCGCTGCCGAAATGGCATGGGCAGTCCGGATGGAGAATACCGGCCAGGCCTGCAACTCCAACAAGCGCATGATCGTCATGGAAGACATCTATGACGACTTTGTAGCCGAACTCACCAGCCTCGCCACGGGGCTGGTGCCCCGGGACCCGGCCACCGAGGTCGAACGGACCTACACTCCGATGTCCTCCCGTGCGGGTGCGGAAGAGCTAGTGGAACAGCTGCGCGACGCAGTGGACAAGGGAGCCGTGCTGCACGCGGGCGGGATCCTGCAGGACGGACCGGGCGCCTACTTCTCCCCGGCTGTCCTCACCGGCGTCACGAAGGAAATGCGCGCTTACCACGAAGAGCTCTTTGGCCCGGTGGCCCTGGTGTTCAAGGTTTCCAGCGACGAGGAAGCACTGGCCCTGGCCAACGACACCATCTACGGGCTGGGCGGCGCAGTGTTCGCCAAGGATGAGGAGCGTGCGCGCCGGCTCGCGGAGCGCCTCGAGGTGGGGATGGCGTTCGTCAACTCTCCCGAAGGAGAGAGCGCCGGCTTGCCTTTCGGCGGTGTGAAGCGCTCCGGCTACGGCCGTGAGCTTGGGCCGCTGGGCATGGACGAATTCGTCAACAAGCGTCTCTTCCACGTCAGCAAGTAGCACCCAAATACAGGGGCGCCTGGCGGGTGGCCGGATCAGGTTCCGCACCAGGCGCCCCTGTAGTAGCTGGTCCACAGCCAAACGGTCAGGCTCAGATTACCGGCGGTCCGTACGGGTGCCGCGGACAAGGGATAATGGACCACGCCCCCGCAGCTGTGCGGCCGGCGCGGTTCCGATGAACAGGTGAGGGGACGTCCATGACTCTGGTCGACAACGGCGTATACGTGGACGGGAAGCGGCGGCACACCCCGGGCAGTCTGGACGAGACATTCGAGCTGACCCGCTCCTCCGGCGGTATGGCATGGATTGGCCTGTACCGGCCCGATGACATCGAGCTGCTCGCAGTGGCGGAAGAGTTCGGCTTGAACCTGCTCTCGGTGGAGGACGCCCTGGCCGGACATCAGCGTGCCAAGCTTGAGCGCTACGACAACACGCTGTTCACGGTGCTTCGGCCGGCCCGCTATCTGGACGACGTGGAACGTGTGGAGTTCGGCGAGCTGCACGTTTTTGTTGGCCCCAACTTTGTGGTCACCGTCCGACACGCGGAGTCCCCGGATCTGGGCCGTGTCCGCAAGCGTCTGGAGCAGGAGCCCGATCTGCTGGCCCTGGGCCCCCACTCGGTGCTGTATGCCGTCCTGGACCAGGTGGTCGACGAGTACGCACCGGTGGCAGCGGGGCTGGAGAACGACATCGACGAAATCGAGGACCAGCTGTTCGGCGGCGATGTTGAAGTATCCCGCCGCATTTACGAGCTCTCCCGTGAGGTGATCCAGTTCCAGCGTGCCATTGCCCCGCTCGAGGGCATGGTGGGCACCCTGCGGAGCAACACCGGGGAGTACGGCATTCCGGATCAGCTGCGGGACAACCTGGGGGACGTCCTGGACCACGTCCTGCGCCTGATCGACCGGGCCAACGCTTACCGTGCCCTGCTGGAAAATGCCCTGAACCTCTCCTCCACGCTGGCGTCGAACCGGCTGGCCGAAACCTCCATTGCACAGAACGAGCAGGTCAAACGCATCTCCTCGTGGGCTGCCATCCTGTTTGCCCCCACCCTGATCGGCGCCATCTACGGCATGAACTTTGATAACATGCCTGAATTGTCCTGGGAGTGGGGGTATCCTCTGGCTCTGGGGGCTATGGCGGCCATGGCGGCTGCTCTCTATCTCACTTTTAAGAGGAATAAATGGCTTTGAGCATACGGCGCCTTCCCGCGTCCCTCCGGCTGCGGACCACCGTCCTGCTCGGGGCGGTGCTGACCGCCGGTATGCTGTCCTCCTGTGCGGACTCCGCCGGGGCGCCTGTCCCGTCGGTGGAAGGCGCGTGGGGAAACACCGAAGATTCCAGCGCGCCCTCCCTGGATTTTGCCTCCGACGGGCGGGTCACGGGCACCGACGGCTGCAACCGCCTCATGGGTCACTGGACCCAGGACGGCACCGCGGTCACCATCAGCGACCTCGCCTCCACCATGATGTTCTGCCAGGACGTGGACGCGTGGCTCTCCGCTGCCTCCACCGCTGAAATTGACGGTGAAACCCTGGCGGTATTCAACGAGGACGGCGAGCCGATCGGCACGCTGGAACGCTAGCCGGAGATCTCCTCCTCAAAGTGGATGATCTGGCGCAGCGCCCGGCCTTCGGCGAGGTCGTCCATGGCAGCGTTGATCTCCGCCAGCGGAATCCGGGCCGACACCATTTTCTCCACCGGGAGCCGGCCCTGGCGCCAGAGATCGGCAAAGATGGGCACATCGCGGGAGGGCACAGCCGATCCCAGATAGCTGCCAATAATGGTCCGGGCTTCGGCCACCAGTGTCAGCGGTGAAATCTGCGCCATGGCGGTGGGAGCGGGAAGTCCCACGGTGATGGTGGTTCCGCCGGGCTCCGTCAGCGCTACAGCGGTCTCGAAAGCGCGCGCATTGCCGGCAGCTTCCACCACGGTTCTCGCGTTGATCCCCAGCTCCGCCGCGGCCGCCGGGGTATAGACGGCCGCTGCACCCAGGGCCTTGGCCTGGTCCAGCTTTTCCTCATTCGCGTCAATCCCGATGACCTCCGCGCCCAGGGCGTGTGCCGTCAACAGGGCAGCCATCCCCACACCGCCAAGACCCACCACAATCAGGGTGTCCCCCGGCTCAGGCTTGGCCAGGTTGAGCACGGCTCCGCCGCCGGTCAGGACAGCGCAGCCCAGCAGTGCAGCGACTTCGGGCGGCACGTCGGCGTCCACCTTGACCACCGACCGTTGATCCACCACGGCGTGGGTGGCAAAACCGGACACGCCAAGGTGATGCAGGACCTCTTCGCCTCCGCGGTGCAGGCGGATCTGCCCCGACAGCAGCGTTCCTTTGGTATTGGAGGCGGTTCCCTCAACACAGGGAAGGAGCCCGTTGGAGCGGCACCCGCGGCATTGCCCACACCGGGGCAGGAACGTCATGACCACGCGGTCACCCGGAACCAGCTCCGTGACGGTGTTGCCGACACTTTCCACAATTCCGGACGCCTCATGGCCCAGCAGCATGGGCACCGGACGCATCCGGTCCCCGTTGACCACGGACAAATCCGAATGGCAGACCCCGGCGCACTCAATCCGGACCCGGATTTCATTCCCCGCCGGGTCGTCCAGCTCCAGGTCGCAGATGGTCAATGGCCCCGAATCCGCATACTTGGCCGGTTTGCCTATCTGCTCAAGTACCGCCCCCCTGATTTTCACCGCGCGCTCTTCCGCACTTCATCGACGTGCAGGTCAGCCCCCTTGGTTTCCTTGACCATGCTCACTGCAGCGAAGGAGATCACACACAGGACCATAATGTAGATGCCGATCGACGGCGACCATCCCGTTTTGTTGAGCAGCATCTGGGCGATGGTGGGCGCAAACGCTCCGCCAAGAATCGCCCCGAGCGCATAGCCAATGGACACGCCGGAGTAGCGGACGCGGGCTGGGAACATTTCGGCATACAGCGCCGACTGCGGGCCGTAGGACAAACCCAGTCCGATGGTCAGCACAAAGATGGCAACGGCAAACAGCACAATGTTGGCGGTATCGATGAGCAGGAACATGGGTACGGCCCAAAGGAACACCCACACGTAGCCGATCTGGAAAGTGCGGATACGTCCGATCCGGTCCGAGAGGATCCCGCCGTACATGGTGAAAATCAGCCAGCCGAAGGAACCCAGAGTCGTGGCCAGCAGCACGGAGGGCCGGTGCATGCCCAGCCCGCCGGCGTCGACCTTGCCGGTGGCATAGGAGGCAAAGAACGCAATGACCAGGTAGCCGGCGGCGTTGTTGGCGATGAAGATCAGGGCGCTGAGGACGACTTCACGGGTGTTGTGCTTGAACAGCTGCGCCAGCGGAGCGGAGGATTCCTTTTTGCGCTGCTGGATTTCCAGGAAGACCGGGCTTTCATCCACGGACCGGCGGATGAAGTACCCCACGCCGATCAGCACCACCGAGAACAGGAACGGGATCCGCCATCCCCAGGAGAGGAACTGTTCCTCAGTGAGGCTGGTGCTCAGTACGTACATGACGAAGGTTGCCAGGATCATGCCGATCGGAACACCGATCTGCGGATAGGCGCCAAAGAGGCCACGCTTGTTCACCGGTGCGTGCTCCACGGACAGCAGCGCCGCGCCGCCCCACTCGCCGCCGGCTGAGAAGCCCTGCAGGATCCGCAGCAGCACCAACAGAATGGGAGCTGCGATGCCGATCTGGGCGTAGGTGGGGACCAGCCCGATCAGCGCGGTGGACGCACCCATCATGAGCAGGGTGAAGACCAGCATTTTCTTGCGGCCGATCTTGTCGCCCAGGTGCCCGGCGACGACGGCGCCCAGCGGACGGAAGAGGAAGCTGATGCCGATGGTCGCAAAGGACACCACCTGTCCCAGCGGGCCGTCGCTGACCGGGCCAAAGTACAGCGTCGCCAGGACCAGGCCTGCGGCCTGCGCGTAGATGAAGAAGTCGTACCACTCGATGGTGGTCCCCACCAGGGTTCCGGCAAGGACCTTGCGCTCTTCCCGGGTCATCCTTCCGGTGGAAGGCGCGGCTGCGGTGCTGTTGCTCATGAAAAACTCCGTTGTTCATCAAAGGGTGGGGGCGAATAACTGAAAGAACGGTCGGTAATGTACCTGCCGATAAAATACCCCGAATGTGGCGTAAAGCACATCCTTTTCCGAAGTGTGTCGTGCAGTGCCCTTCCCGGGGCTCCTGCTGACGGAGCCTACTCGTAGCCTTCAGGTGTTCCAGCCCGTCAAAGACTCAACGGAAGGCCTGGATGTGCTGGCCCAGGATGGTCCGGGCCTCCCTTGTTGATTTCCAGCGCCATGTTCACCAGTTTTTCCTGCATGAGCTGATACCCGGCCCCGCCATGCGGCCTCCTCGCCGGCACGCCGTAACAGCCGATCCGACCTACACAGCAGCCGCTGCGGAACTGGTTAGACTGCTCCAATGCCCCACGACAAGCAGCGCCAGGACACCGACAGCCAGCACCGGGACCGGGATCAGGAGCAGCAGGAGCGCCCGAAACAGCACTCTGAGGATCCGAAGGCCACCGACGATTTTGCGATCCGGCGCCACACCCTGCCCACGGGCTTGAATTACACCACCACCGCCGGGCGCATGGTGCTGCGCCGGGAAGAAACCAAGGACGGAAAGTCGGAGGGCTTCCGTCCGAAGGCGGAGATCTTCCTGGTCGCGTACACGGCTGATCCTCCTGCCCCGGAGGCTTCCGGCCCCAGCCGCCGGCCGGTGGTCTTTGCTTTCAACGGCGGTCCAGGGTCCTCCTCGGTGTGGCTGCACATGGGACTGCTGGGTCCCCGGATGGTGGACTCCGGGGATGTTGGGGCGCTGACCCCGCCGCCGTTCGGCCTGGTGGACAACCCGGAAACCATCCTGCAGCACGCGGACCTGGTCATGATCGACCCGGTGAACACCGGATTCTCCCGGGTAGTGGACGGCAATGAGACCGGTGAATTCCACGGCTTCGAGGAGGACCGGGACCTGGTGGCCGAGGTCATCCGGCTCTGGACCACCCGCAATAACCGCTGGCTCAGCCCGAAGTACCTGGTGGGCGAGTCCTACGGGACGCTGCGCGCAGTCGCCGTCGCCGGCCGGCTTTTTGATGCCTACGGCATGGCAGTCAACGGACTGGGGCTGATCTCCACCGTGCTGAACATGGCCACCCTCGACTTCGCGCCCGGCCGGGACACCCCCTACGCGCTCCACCTGCCCACCTACGCGGCGATCGCCCATTTTCACGGCCGGCACGGGAACCGGGAGCTGCCCGCGGTGGTGGCCGAGGCCGAGGACTTCGCCGGGCGGGAGTTCGGTTACGCCCTCACGCAGGGAGCCCGGCTGGGGACGGAAGAGTACAACGACGTCGTCCGCCGGCTTGCCGAAATCACCACCCTGGACGAGGGCTTTATCCGCCGCACCAACCTGCGCTGGGATTACGCCCAGTTCTCGGCGGAGCTGCTGCGGAACGAGAACCTGGTGGTGGGGCGGATCGACGGCCGCTTCACCGCTCCCCCGGCACGGCAGCAGGATTCCATCAACTGGGACGATCCCAGCCTGCGGGCCATCAACGGACCCTACTCCGCGGCGATCAACCACTATGTCCGGGCCGAGCTGGGCTACGAAAACGACCTTCCGTATGAAATCCTCACCGGGCGGGTCCAACCCTGGAGCTACAAGAGTTTCGAAGGGGTTCCCGTGGATGTCACCGACACCCTTGAGCGGCTGCTGGCGCACAATCCGCATCTGCGCGTGCATGTGGATTACGGGTACCACGACGGCGCCACACCCCACTTCGCCGCCGAGTACGTGTGGGCGCACATGCGGCTCGATAATGCTGCCCGGGCGCGGTTCACGCACCACTATCACGAGGCCGGACACATGATGTATCTGAAGCCGGAGTGCCGGCTTGACCAGCTCGCCGCCCTGGGTGAGTTTGTTACGGCTGGCTGAGCGGTTCTACCGCGTGACGAAATGCCACCAGATCCCGCCCACAAACACTGTGCCGGCGGCAAAAGCCAGGCCAAGCTCCACCAGGATGCCCAGGCCCATCGCCTTCAGGGCTGCATAGCTGGCGGACCAGGCCGACGGCAGGCTGCGGCGGCGCAGAAACTCACTGAGCAGCAGCCCCACCGCGAATCCGACAATCAGTCCCACCACCGGAATGAGGAACATTCCCACCACGCCCACCGCCAATCCCGCTAGGACTGACGTGTTCGGAACCTCCCGCTGCTTGAGCCGCCGGCCGGTCAGCACCGCACTGGAGAGCAGGCCGGCCAGCGCCAGTCCCGCCCCCACTCCGAAGGCCCACCAGGCAGCCGCGCTTTGCAGTCCCAGCGCCCAGCCCAGCAGTGCGGCAATGATCAGGATGCTGCCCGGCAGCACCGGAATAACGATTCCGGTCAGACCCACGGCAATAGCCAGGGCAGCGATCACAGTAAAAATTATGTCCGGGTCCATCCCCCCAGTCTTCCATTTGCGCTCCGGCCCCAATGCCGACCTGCCGCCGCCTGGTTTTTACATCACGTGGGGATTCTGCTCCGGTTTGCCGGCTGCAGGCGACAGGCCGCAGGTGGAGAAATTACTAAGGTTACTTATAAGGTGGCATCTACAGCCCGATACACCGGATGGCAACAGGAGAAACAGATGAGCACGGAATCAGGCAAAACCGGCCGCCCAGAAGCCAGCAACTCCGCCGTAGGCTCAGGGAGCGCCGTCGGCCCGGACGGTGGACGCCTCCGTGACCGCTCCGACCGCCTCGCTCCGGCCGATGAGACCCAGGTCCTTCCCGCCGGAGCTGTGGCTGCCGACGACAACGGCCGCACACGGGCACTGCCGCTGAGCCACACCAAGGATCCCCACGCGGATTACGACGACGGCGGCCACCACCCGGAAGCCGGCACCACCGGCACCGAAGCCCCGGGGACCGCACTTCCCGGCAAGGCAGACCGCGAAGCCCTGCTGGCCATGGAGAAGGAGCGTTTTGGCGGCATGAAATTCGGCGCCGCGTTCTTCGGCTGGCTGACCGCCACCGGCATGGTGGTGCTGTTGTCCGCACTGGCCGCGGCGATTGGTGCCGCCGTCGACTTCTCCACCGACAATGACCTGGGCCAATCCCTGGACCAGGCGGCAGCCAACCAGAGCGCCGGCATTGTGGGTGCCGTCATCCTGCTGGCGATCCTGCTGCTGGCCTACTTTGCCGGCGGCTATGTGGCCGGCCGGATGGCCCGGTTCAACGGGCTCAGGCAGGGCCTGGCCGTCTGGATCTGGGCACTAATCGCCGCAGTGGTAGTGGTGGTGCTGGGCTTGATCTACGGCAATGACATCCGCAGCATCACCCAGCTGAACACGGTTGCTCCGCTGCCGGAAGACCTGGACGGGGCCACCGCAGCCACCTGGATCGCCGTCGCCGCCACACTGGCCGCCACCCTCATTGGTGCGCTGCTTGGCGGCCTGGCCGGCATGCGCTATCACCGCCGGATCGATCGTGCGGATTACAGCGGCGCCGAGGCCCGCGCCTAGCGCCCCTTCTTCGGGGGACGGGGCACCACCGCCCGCGGATGGATCAAGAAGAGACAAAAAGGAACCGGCCCGCACCTGTTGAAAGGTGCGGGCCGGTTCCTTTTTCAGCTGGGCCGAAACCCGAGCCTTACGGAGTGGGCATGCCGCCGTTGACGTTCAGGGTCTCACCGATCACGTAGCTGGATTCCGGTGATGCCAGGAAAACATACGCCGGGGCAAGCTCGGTGGGCTGGCCGGCGCGACCCAGCGGGGTGTCCTTGCCAAACTCCGGCAGGGCATCCTTGGGCTGTCCGTCGGAGACCTGCAGCGGCGTCCAGAACGGACCCGGCGCCACGGCGTTTACCCGGATGCCCTTGGGCGCCAGCTGCTGGGACAGCCCCTTGGTGAAGTTGTTGATGGCCGCCTTGGTGCTGGCGTAGTCCAGCAGGAACGGAGAGGGGCTGTACGCCTGGATCGACGTCGTATTGATGATGGTCGATCCGGCCGGAAGGTGCGGCAGCGCAGCCTTGGTGATGCGGAAGAAGGAGTAGATGTTGGTCTTGAAGGTGTCATCCAGCTGCTCATCGGAGAGGTCCTCGAGGTTCTCCACGGCAATCTGCTTGCCCGCATTGTTCACCAGGATATCCAGGCCACCGAGGGCCGCTACGGCATCCGCGACCAGCTGCGTGCAGTAGGCGGCGTCGCGTACGTCACCGGGCAGGGCCACGGCCTTGCGTCCGGCAGCCTCCACCAGACGCACGATCTCCCGTGCGTCTTCTTCTTCCTCCGGCAGGTACGCCAGCGCGACGTCGGCGCCTTCCCGTGCGTAGGCGATGGCGACTGCGGCGCCAATGCCGGAGTCGGCACCGGTAATCAGGGCCTTCCGTCCTTCCAGCCGGCCGGTGCCGCGGTACGATTCCTCGCCGCGGTCCGTCTTGGGCTCCAGATCCGCATCCAGTCCCGGCTCGGGCTGATCCTGCTTCGGCGGCGTGATGGTCGGGAAGCGGTCTACGGGGTTTTGGAAGGTGTACTGATCGTTAGTGCTGCCGTTGGTCATAGAGTTTCCCACTTTCGGTAGGTCATTCTGCATGCGGTACGCCCGGACTGGCGGCACTTTCACCGCCCCGACAGAAGCGTAAGTATGCTTACTACCCTAGACCTCAGAGCCTTTCCGGCTCAACTTTGCCCGCGGAGACAACATCTGGCCCCTGCCGCGGACACGCCTGGCGTTAGAAAAGCATGCCGAGGAACCCCACACTGAGGCTGCCTACCAGCGCGATGATGAGGAGCCAGACAATGAGCGTTCGGTACTTGTTCATGGTTCGCATAGTCCGTTGAGTCTACCGATCCGCAGGTTGACGCGTCCGGGTCGCCACAAGTGCGGCCACGGCCACCAGGGCGGAAAGGGTCATGATGATTGCCAGCGGCACCGCGGATTCCTTCCCTGCCAGCCCCGTCAGCGGCGAGACCAGCGCGCCGGCAAAGAACTGGCCTCCGCCCAGGACGGCGGATCCGCTGCCGGCGGCAAGGCCCACCTCGGCCAGCGCCAGTGAGGTGGTGTTACCCATGATGAATCCCACCGAGCTGGCAGCGAAAAAGATGGGGATTGCCAGCAGTAGCGGCGCAGCTCCCCCGACGGAGAGTGCCAGCACCGCCAGGGACATGGCAAGCAGGACGGAAACGGCAACCGTGACGGTTTTCCGCGGCGGTATCCGCCGGGCCAGCCGGGCGGAGATGAACCCTGCGCCCACCAATCCCATGGCATTGACACCGAAGGCAATCCCATAGGCGGACGCGGAGAGCCCCATCAGGTTCTGGTAGACAAACGGGGAGGCCGAGATATAGCTCATGAGCACACCAAAGGTACTCGCAAACAGGACCGCGTAGCCCAGGAATTTCCGTTTCCTCACCACCGAGGCCAGTCCCGCCAGCAGCGGGCCGCTGCTCCGGCTGCTCGGGGGCTGGGATTCAGAAAGCACCGCAACCACGCAGACGAACATCACCAGTGCCAGTCCGGCCAGTACCCAGAGGACGCCCCGCCAGCCGAGGCTTCCCGCCAGCAGTCCGCCCACCGTTGGAGCCACCACCGGCGCCACCCCGCCTATGGTCATGAGCAGGCTGAAGGTGCGTGCCGACGTCGCGCCAGTGGTCAGGTCGGCAACCATGGCGCGGGCAATGACCACCCCGGCGGAGGCACACAGGCCCTGCACCAGCCTCCCTCCCACCAGCACGGCCAGGGTGGGTGCCAGCGCGCAGACCACGGAGGCCAGGACAAACCCGGCGGATCCCAGGAGCAGGGGGCGGAAGCGCCCGTGCCGGTCCGAGAGCGGTCCGAAAACCAGCTGGCCCGCTGCCATCCCCAGAAGGAAAGCCGTGAGCGTCAGCTGCACCCCGGTGGCGGATGCACCGAGCTCCTCGGTCATCGCGGGGAAGGAGGGCAGATAAAGGTCGGTCGCAAACGGTCCGGTGGCCGAGAGCAGTGCCAGGACCAGGAGCAGGCCGGTGGTCATGGCGGTGGCCGGCCCGCGGCGAAACGAACTAAACATAGACCCGATGCTACGGTGACTCTCCCCCGGAGCTCCATTCAGGGGGAGGATGGCATCACGGCACCATCCAGCACGCCAAAAAGCCAACGTTTTGAAGGACGGGATGCACCATGAGCAACGGCGATGAGGACCGCAAACGCATAGTTGTGGGGGTGGACGGCTCCCGGCTCTCCATTGAAGCCCTCTGGAAGGCCCGGCGATTGGCCGCGGTGCTGGGGTGTTCCCTGCATGTGGTGACGGTCTGGGAGTACTCGATCTCCCTAGCTCCGCCCGTTCCCACGGAGTCCTGGTCGCCGCTGGTACAGGCCGAGCGGACCCTCGACGAGGCGGTGGCGGAAGCCTTCGGCGAGGATGTGCCGGCGGATCTGAAGCGGACACCTCTGGTGGGCCTGCCCGTGGAGCTGCTCATCGAAGCCAGCCGCGGCGCGGAAATGCTGGTGGTGGGCAACCGCGGGCGCGGCGGCTTTGTGGGGCTGCTGCTCGGATCCGTCAGCTCCACGCTGGCGGCGCATGCCCATTGCCCGGTGCTGATTGTGCACCGGGGCGAATCGGCGTAGGACCCGAGGGCCGCCCCCGCGCCGCAGCCGCCGCTAGTGCTCCACGGTGGCCCGGCGCAGGACGAGAAGTGCCCCGACTGCGGAGGCGAGCATGAGGATGATGCCGATCAGCGAGGTGACTCCAACCCCCGAGTCAAAAGCTGCCCGAGCGGATTCCAGCAGTTGAATCGCGGGCCCTTCGGGTAACCGCTGTGCCGCCTCGACGGCGCCGCCGAGGGTTTCCGACGCGGCCGCCGCATCAGCGGAGGACAAACCGTCCGGGAGTGAGACTCCGTTGCGGTAACCGGCGGTGAGGATGCTGCCCAGGACTGCGGTACCCAGGACGGAACCCACTTCATAGGCGGTTTCGGAGATGGCCGAGGCCGCTCCTGCCTTGGTGGGCGGCACCGAAGAGAGAATGAGGTCATTGGAAATGGTCTCCGCCGCGCCGACACCCAGCCCCAGCACCATGAACGCAATCATCAGGCCGGCAATGCTGTCCTCGGCCCCGGTGGCCAGGACAATGGTGTATCCCACGGCGTTAAGGAGCAGGCCGCCGGCCACCACATAACCCGGACGGACGCGCCGGACCACCCGCACCACGGCCAGGCCGGCGATGATGGTGATCACCAGCCCCGGCAGCATGATCAGGCCGGCCTCCTGCGGCGACTTCTCCAGGACCAGCTGCAGATGCTGGGAGAGGAAGAAGATGAAGCCCACCAGGGAAAAGACGCTGAGCAGGTTGGCACTGATGGATCCGCTGAACGTGGGGTTCCGGAACAGTCGGACATCCAGCATTGGATGCGTCCGCCGCAACTGTCGGCGGACAAAGAGGATGCCAAAAACCAGCCCGACGGCGATGGGCGCCAGTGAGGGAACGCCAACTCCGGACGCCGCAATTTCCTTGATGCCGTAGACCACCGGGAACATGGCGGCCATCACCAGCAGCAGGCTCCAGACGTCTACCGGACCGGGGTTGGGGTCGCGGGATTCGGGCACCAGCAAAGGCCCAAAGACCAGCAGCGGAATGAGCACCGGAACGGAAAGCAGGAATACCGAGCCCCACCAGAAGTGTTCCAGCAGCAGCCCGCCCACGATCGGACCCAGGGCCGCACCGCCGGAGAAACCTGCAGCCCAGACGGCAATCGCGATCCGCCGCTGAGAGGGAACCGTGAAGATGTTCCGAATCAGCGACAGGGTGGCAGGCATGAGCATGGCGCCGAACAGGCCGAGCAGGGCACGGGCACCGATCAGGGCCTCCGCGCTCGGCACGAAGGCTGCGGCGGCGGACACCAGGCCAAACCCGGCGCTTCCGATCAGCAGCAGTTTCCGCCGGCCGAGCCGGTCACCCAGGGCTCCCATGGGAACCAGCAGTCCGGCGAGCACCAGCGCGTAGATGTCCACGATCCACAGCAGTTCGGTTCCGGACGGCGCCAGCGCGCGGGAAAGCGACGGGATCGCGAAGCTAAGGACAGTGTTGTCCACGGAAATCAGGAGCACCGGCAGCATCAGGACGGCAAGTCCCAGCCATTCGCGCCGTCCGGCTCGTTGACTCCGGGGCGTCTCCTGTACGGCAAGCACAGCTGTCTCCTTCTGGGGTAGTCATGGGGGCGCCAGCAGCGGCAGACGAGTCACTGCAGTCTCCATCTACTGTACCGTCTAGACTGTACAGGACAAGATGGCGTAGCGTAAACGTATGCCTGAACACACTTCCACCCGGGATCGCATCCTTTCCGCCTATGAGGAACTGCTGATCAACGAAGGTCCCCGCGGCGCCACCATGGACGCTGTCATTGCCTTGGCTGGTGTGTCCAAGGGTGGCCTTTTGTACCACTTCAAGAACAAGGAAGCCCTGGCCGCAGCCCTCATCGCCCGCCTTGAGGAATTGGCTGCGGAGGACATGAGGAACATGAGCGCCGACCCCGAAGGCCCATCCCGGTACCTGGTCCGGGAATCGGTCTATGTGGGCAGCGCACTGGACCGTGCGCTGATCGGCGTCGTCCGCCTTGCTCAGGCCTCCGACCCGGAGGCATCGGCGGTACTGGAACGGATCCACTGCAACTGGACCGACCTGGTCCTTGAGGAAGTGGGAAATCCGGTCATTGCCCGCGCCATTATCCTGCTGGGTGACGGACTGTATTACAACGAGGGACTGCCCGGCGGCTGGCCGCGGGAAAAGAGCTCCACCACCGAGGAATCCGTGGCCGAGCTGCTCGACGTCGTCGAAGTCCTCAAGGCCCACGCCGCCAGCCTTCCGCAGCCGCACTAGCCCTCCCTCCCCTCGCCGAGATGGCAGGACACGCCGCTAATACGCCCGGAGACGAGCGTGTTGTGCCATCTCGGCGGAGGGGGCATGCGACAGTAGGTGCCATGGAAACCAGCACAGCAGACCTTTACGACAAACACGGTGAGCATCTGGCGTCAGTGTCCCTGCAGTTCCAGGACCTGGGCGGAAATCTCCGGTTCACCGGACCGATCCGCACCATCCGCTGCATCGAGGACAACGGCCTGGTGAAGTCCACGTTGAACTCGCCCGGCGACGGCGCGGTGCTGGTGGTCGACGGCGGCGGATCGCTGAATACCGCCCTGATGGGCGACATGATCGCCGAGGCGGCCGTGGCCAACGGCTGGACCGGCGTCGTCATCAACGGCGCAATCCGTGACCGCGCAGCCCTGGCCCGGCTGCCGCTGGGTGTGAAGGCACTGGGCTCGAACCCGCGCAAAAGCGCCAAGGAATCCGCCGGCGAAGTGGACGTCACGGTAACGTTCGGCGGCGTCACCTTCCGGCCCGGTGCCGTCCTGTACGCCGACGACGACGGCATCCTCGCCGAGCGCTAGGACCAGCTCCGCTGACAGCAGCTCTGCTGCCGGCAGAGCGGCCTTCCCCCCGGCCGCCGGCCGCGACACCGTGGAGTCATGACTGATTCCGAGAAACCTCCGCTGTTCACTGAAAGAGTCCGCACCGAGTTCTACGAGCGCCGCGTCCTGGTCCTGGATGGGCCGCTGGATGACGACAACGGAACACTGCTCGCCGCCCAGCTGATCACCCTTGCCGCCGAGGATCCCCTGGCCGATATCGCCCTGTGGATCCACTCCCCCGGCGGGTCCGTGCCGGCAATGCTGGCGATCCGCGACGTCATCCGGACCATTCCCAACGATGTTTCCACACTGGCATTAGGCATTGCCTGCTCCGCCGGCCAGTTCCTGCTGTCCGCCGGCACACCCGGCAAACGCCGCGCCCTGCCGCACGCCCGGATCCTGATGCATCAAGGGTCCGCCGGCATCGCGGGCACCGCCGTGGACATCGAACTGCAGGCCGATGACCTGCGGCACACCCGCGACACCGTGCTGGGGCTGATCTCGGAGGACACCGGCCAGCCGGTCGACCGCGTTTTTGAGGACTCCCTGCACGACCACTGGTACACCGCCGCGGAGGCACTGAACTACGGCTTCATCGATTCAATCGTGCAGGGCTTCGACGAGTTCCGGCCGCGCCTGCGCCCCGCCGCCGGATTCGGCCGCCCGCCCCGGGGCCAGACCGCCGGAGCCGCCGAAGCGGAGGCGGCCCGATGAGCAGCTACACGATTCCCAACGTGATCGCCCAGCATCCGCGCGGCGAACGGATCATGGACATCTATTCGCACCTGCTCACCGAGCGGATCGTCTATCTCGGCACCCCGATCGACGGCGGCGTGGCCAACGCGCTGATCGCCCAGCTGCTGTACCTGCACTCCGCGAGTCCGGACATGGACATCGATCTGTACATCAACTGCGACGGCGGCGAGCCCAGCGCCATGCTGGCCGTTTACGACACCATCCGGTTCATCCGGCCGGAGGTGGCCACCACCTGCGTGGGCCAGGCGGTCGCCGTCGGCGCCGTTTTGCTGGCCGCCGGGGCGAAGGGGAAACGGGCCGCGCTGCCGCCTGCAAGGATCATGCTGCACCAGCCCGCGGTGCAGGGCCGCGGCACCATCCCCGACTTGATTCTGCAGGCAGATGAGCTTGTACGGGTGCGCTCCGATATGGAGGCCATCCTCTCCGACCGAACCGGCCAGAGCATGCAGACGCTGCGCGCGGACACCGACCGGGACCGACTGTTCACCGCCCCGGCGGCCCGGGACTACGGCCTGATCGACCACGTGATCGACCAGGCCTGAGCCGCCGTCAGGCCGCGAGGGTGAAGGAACCGCGGCCGGTGGCGCGACCGGCCGGGCCCGGTACGGCAGCAGCGCTGCTGGCGAGGATCAACGTTTCAGCCACGGCAAGGGTCAGGTCGACCAGCGTGACGCCGAGTGCCCCCGCCACTGCCTCGATCATTTCGCTGGAAGGTTCTTTCAGCCCCCGCTCGATCTCGGAGAGGTACTGCGGGGACAGTCCGGCACGGTCGGCGATCTCACCCAGCGTCAGACCCCGCTCATGCCGCAGCCGCCGCAGCAACCCGCCGAGCACCTGCCGCCACAAGGGCTCGCCCGGGCTGCGGGGCGTTCCCCGGCTGGACGGCGGCCCGGCTGCCGGGCGGATTCCCGCTGGAACACTTAACGCAGTGATGTCGGCCATGATTGATGGTAAAACGCTGCGGGCGCCGGACAACAGGGACTCTGCTCTGAGCAGAGGGTTGCCGCTAGCAGCACCCGCGCTCACGGCGCGGGTGCTGGAGTTCCTGGCCGGATCGAGGGCACCGGGTTCAACTCAGTTAGGCGTTCCAGAGTCCGTACGAGTCGGCCAGCGAGGAGATCTTCTGGGCACGGGCCAGGCGCGGCAGGTACGATCCGTCGCCCACCACGGCACCGGCGGCATGCGCTTCAAGCAGCTCATGGGCCCATTGGACTTCCGATCCGCTCGGGGACAGCCCCTGGTTGATCGTGTCTGCGGCGTCGGGCATGAGGCACAGCTTGCCGGTCATGCCCATGGACTGGGTGACCTTGCAGGCGTCAAGGAGCTTCTCACCCAGGGCGCCGACGGTGGGGCCGTCGATCGGGCCGGGCAGCTGCCCCACGCGGGACGCGACCACCAGCTTGGACCGGGCATAGGCCAGCGCCATGGGCTCGTCAGAGGCGCCCGTGTCACGGCGGAAGTCACCCACGCCGAACGCAAGCCGGAAGGTGCCCGGAGCGGAGGCAATCGCCGTCGCGTTCTCGATGCCCAGCGCGGATTCCACCAGGGCCAGGACCGGGGTGCCCGCCTGCAGGCGCATGGCCGTATGAGTGACCTGCTCCGGCTTTTCGGTCATCGCCAGCATGACACCGCGCAGGCCCGGAGCCTTGGACAGTGCAGCCAGGTCATCGGCCCAGTAGTCGGTTTCGATGCCGTTGACGCGCACCCAGGCGGTCATTCCGGTGGAGAGGGCTTCAACCACGCGTTCGCGGGCTTCGGCCTTGCCGGCTGCCGGAACCGCGTCTTCCATGTCGAACACCACGGAGTCGGCCTCGGACGCAAGCGCCGGCCCAAAGTTGGCCTCGTTGGCTGCAGATGCCAGAAGCCATGAGCGGGACAGTTTTGCAGGCAGCGACGCGGCGCGGCTGTTACGAAAAGGGGCCATACCCTAGACCCTACTTTCCAGCCGTGGCGTTATTCCAACTGGGGGGCTGGGTGTGACCACCGTTACAGCCGCCGTCACCGGTCCTATCCGCGAAAAACACAACGAGCACCGTGGTAGGCTCCGTGCAATTAGGGGGACACCGGCGGGGAGCTGCTCCGGCCGGGAACCTCCAGAGCAAGTTGTGTTTCTGGACGGGCAGCGGTTGCCCGCCGGAGCGCCGCTGGAGGGTAGGACCACCGTGTTGGAACATTTGGATACCCGTGTATCAAAACTCACGAGCGGCCGCGCCTGTGCCGACGCCGTGACCGGTCTGCTCTCGGGCGGCTACGTGGAGGTTGCAGCGGCGGGCGGGGCCTCATGGATCTGAACACCGTGTCCTCCGTGGTGCACACCGCCGATCCGCGCGACTGGCGGCCCGGCGACGCCTGGCTCGCCGGCGGCACCGTCCTCTTCTCAGCCGGCACCTCCGAATTGCAGCGGCTGCTGGACATCACGAAGGCGGGCTGGGAACCGCTGACCGTCAGCACGGACGGCCTCGAAATTTCCGCCACCTGCACCGTCTCCACCCTGTATGCCTTCCCGGCCGAACCCGATCCCCACGGCGCCGCCTCCGGCCAATCGCCGGCCGTCGGCTGGCCGGCGCTGAACCTGATCCGGGCCTGCTGCGACGCCTTCGTTGCCTCCTTCAAGGTCTGGAACGTCTCCACGGTGGGCGGAAACATCTGCACCGCCCTTCCCGCCGGGCCCATGACCGCTCTGACAGCCGCACTGGACTCAAGCGCCCTGATCCTCTCCCCCGACGGAACAAGCCGGCGCCTGCCCGTCACAGCCCTGGTCATCGGCGAAGGCAGCACGGCCCTGGCACCGGGAGAACTGCTGCGCAGCATCACCGTGCCCGCGGCAGCCCTCCGCGCCCGCACGGCTTCCCGTCAGGTTTCGCTCACCACCCTGGGAAGGTCCGGCGCTCTGCTGATTGGACGCCGGGACGAAGACGGCGGCTTTGTACTGACGGTCACCGCAGCCACCGTGCGGCCGGTGCAGCTTCGGTTCGCCGGGATGCCAGCGGCGGCCGAACTCCGCTCATCCCTTGCCGGGGCCATCCCCGCAGAGCTGTACCTCAATGACGTGCACGGGTTGCCTGCCTGGCGGCACTACATCACCGGGCGGCTCGCCGAAGAAATCCGTACCGAGCTGGCCGCGTGACGTACCGGATCAACGGCACCGAAACGGCGGCCGTCCCGGCGCCCGGGCAGTGCCTGCGGACCTTCCTGCGGGAGCAGGGGTGGCTGGGCGTCAAGAAGGGCTGCGACGCCGGTGACTGCGGCGCCTGCACCGTGCACGTGGACGGCCTGCCGGTGCACAGCTGCCTCTACCCGGCGGTGCGCGCGGAGGACCTCAGTATCACCACCATTGAAGGGCTGGCCGACGGCGACACTCTCCACCCCCTCCAGCAGCAGTTCCTGGATGCACAGGGCTTCCAATGCGGTTTCTGCACCGCCGGAATGATCATGACTGCCGCTTCCTTTACCCCGGAACAGCAGCAGGACCTGCCCCGCAGCTTCAAAGGCAACCTGTGCCGCTGCACCGGCTACCGGGCCATCGAGGACGCAGTACACGGCGTGCGGCATACCGAGGAGTCGGGGACGGTCGGCAGGAATGTTCCGGCACCGGCCGGCACCGCAATCGTCACCGGCACTGCCCGCTACACCCTGGATATTCCCCCGTCCTCCCTGCCCGGCCTGCTGCACCTGAAGGTGCTCCGCTCGCCGCATCCGCATGCCCGCGTCCTGTCCATTGATGCTTCGGCTGCCCTGGCCGTACCCGGGGTGGAGGCTGTCCTGACCCATCACGACGCTCCGCTGCAGCGCTTCTCCAGCGCCCAGCACGAGCTGCACACCGATGACCCGGACGACACCCGGGTCCTGGACGACGTGGTGCGTTTTCGCGGTCAGCGGGTGGCCGCCGTCGCCGCGTCTTCCGTGGCCGCCGCCGAGGAGGGAAGCCGGCTGATCCGGGTGGAGTATCAGCTGCTGCCGGCCGTCTTTGATCCGGCGGAGGCCCTGGCACCCGGCGCTCCGGCGCTGCATCCCGGCCCCCAGGACGCGCCTTCTGCTGCCGGGCCCGGCGCCTCCGCCGCGAACATTGTGGCAGAGCTGCATTCCGAGATCGGCAACCTCGCCGCAGGATTTGCCGCAGCCGACGTCGTCCACGAAAACACCTACGAAAGCCAGCGGCTGGCGCACATGGCCCTGGAAACCCATGCCGCCGTGGCCTGGTTCGACGACGCCGGCCGGCTGACCGTCCGCACCTCCACCCAGGTGCCGTTCCTGGTGCGGCGGACGCTGTGCAGGATTTTCGATCTGCAGCCCGACTCCGTGCGCGTGGTCGCCGGGCGGGTGGGCGGCGGCTTCGGCGGCAAACAGGAAGTGCTCACGGAGGACCTGGTTGCCCTGGCCGCCCTGCGGCTGAACCGGCCGGTGCAGCTGGAGCTGACCCGCCAGGAGCAGTTCACCGCCAGCACCGTGCGGCATCCGTTTTCCGTCCGGGTCCGGGCCGGAGCCGGACGGGACGGCACTCTGACAGCTATGGACGTGGATGTCACCACCAACACCGGCGCGTACGGCAACCATGCTCCGGGCGTGATGTTCCACGGCTGCGGCGAGTCGCTGGCCGTCTACCGGTGCCGCAATAAGAAGGTGGATGCCCGCGCCGTCTATACCAACACCGTCCCGTCGGGGGCCTTCCGTGGGTACGGGCTGAGCCAGATGATTTTTGCCGTCGAGAGCGCCATGGACGAACTCGCGCGGGGTATCGGCATGGACCCGCTGGAATTCCGACGCCGCAACGTCGTCGCCATGGGAGATCCCATGCTCTCCACCGCCGCCGAACCGGCAGGAGATGTGCACTACGGCAGTTACGGCCTGGACCAGTGCGTGGAGTGGGTGCGGGCCGCCCTGGACCGCGGGATGGTGTCCGGGGAAAGCTCCGGAGCGGGTTTGGGCTCCGAGTGGCTGGTAGGCGCCGGCACCGCCGTCGCCATGATTGATACGGTTCCGCCCCGCGGGCACGTATCCAACGTGCGGATCACCCTGCGGCCGGACGGCCGCTACGGGCTCGACGTCGGCACCGCCGAGTTCGGCAACGGCACCAGCACGGTCCATGCCCAGCTCGCCGCGGAAGCGCTGCATGCTGATCCGCGGGATGTGGTGATCCGTCAAGCGGACACTGACCTGGTGGATCATGACACCGGCGCCTACGGCTCCACCGGCACCGTGGTGGCCGGCAAGGCAACACTGGCCGCGGCAGCGGAACTTGCCGTGCTCATCAAGGGGTTCGCCGCCTCGCTCTTTGCCACCACATCCGCCCAGGTGGTGCTGGCGGCGGGCACCGTGGTGTGCGGCGGCGAGCGCCTTCCGCTGGCCGAGGTGGCCGCCCGCGCCCGGGTGGCCGGAATCGGGCTGTCAGCGGAGGGGCGCTGGGGCGGAACCCCGCGGTCGGTGGCCTTCAACGTGCAGGGCTTCCGGGTGGGAGTGAATCCCGGCACGGGTGAGATCCGGATCCTGCAGAGCGTCCATGCCGCGGACGCCGGGGTGGTCCTGAACCCCCTGCAGTGCCGCGGCCAGATCGAGGGCGGAATCGCCCAGGCGCTGGGCGCTGCGATGTTTGAAAAGGTACGCGTTGATGACGCCGGCGAGGTCCAGACAAAGATCCTGCGCAACTATCATGTACCCGCTTTTGCCGACGTTCCCAGGACCGAAATCTTCTTCGCGGATACCACCGATTCGCTGGGGCCCCTGGGCGCCAAATCCATGAGTGAGAGCCCGTTCAATCCCGTGGCACCGGCACTGGCCAATGCCGTCCGGGATGCCACGGGAATCCGGTTCAGCGTGCTTCCGCTGGCCCGGGACGTGATGTGCCTGGCGCTGCAGGATCAGCTGAGGCGGAACGGCCTGCCCGGCTGATGCCCGGGGACCCCTGCGTTACCGGGGATTCCCCGGCCCGGTCTGCGCCCCGCGCAGCTCGGTGATGCGCAGCCGCAGGAAGATGATCAGCAGCACCAGCGCCCACACCCCCAGAACCGCCACCGCGGCCACCACCACAAAATAAAGAATGGCGAATATTGCACCAAATCCTGAAAATGCCATCATGTCTCTCCCCCGTCATGCCCTAAACCGGTACGGGTACCCGCCCGGCTGCTACCCGCATGTTACAGCGGGTTAGATCGCCTTCCCCGGATTCAGGATGCCCAGGGGGTCCAGGGCGCGCCGGATGGAATGCTGCACACCCACTGAGACGTCGCCAAGCTCGGCACCCACCCACTCCCGTTTGAGCAGCCCCACCCCGTGCTCCCCGGTCAGGGTTCCGCCGAGCCGGTTGGCCAGGAAAAACATGCGGCCCAGGGCGTCCTTGGCCGGCCCCTCAGTGACCGAATCCCGCGGATCCATCACGATCATGGGATGCAGGTTGCCATCTGAGGCATGGGCGATGGTGAAGATCCGCACCCCGGTGGCAGCCGAGATCTCTTCGAGCCCGGCCACCGCTTCGGCCAGCCGTCCGCGCGGCACGCCAATGTCTCCGATCGACACGCGCCCCATCTTTTCCAGCGAGGGAATGGCGTCCCGCCGGGCGCGCACCATGGCGGCGGCCTCGTCGTCGTCGGCTGCCTTGTCGCATGACCCCGCGTAGGGGCGGACGGCTTGAAGCACCACGTCCTGCTCCAGGAAGGCACCGTAACCGTCGGTCTGCACCAGGAGGAACGATGCGCCGCGGGAGCGGTAGTCCGTGCCGGTTGCCGCGTCCACGGCCTCAAGGGTGGGACCGTCCATGAGTTCCATCATTGACGGCTGGATCCGGGCAGCCACCACCGCCGACGCGGCCTGGGCGGCACTTTGAACGTCGGGGAAAAACGCCGCCACGGTGGCGGTTGACACCGGCATGGGGCGCAGCCGAAGCGTTGCTTCGACGACGACGCCGAGCGTGCCTTCGGAGCCGATGATCAGCGCGTTCAGATCGTAGCCGGTGACGCCCTTGATGGTCTCCCTGCCGGTGCGCAGCTCACGCCCGTCGGCCAGGATGACCCGCAGCGCGAGCACGGATTCGCGGGTGACGCCGTATTTGGCGCACCGCATCCCGCCGGCGTTCGTGGCGATGTTCCCGCCAATGGAGCAGATGGCGGTGCTCGCGGGATCCGGGGCATAAAACAGTCCGTAGTCCGCGGCGGCTGCGTTAATTTCCGCGTTCAGGACCCCGGGCTGGACCACGGCCAGCTGTTCCACCGGGTCGATGC
The DNA here is from genome assembly GCF_040547315.1 of Arthrobacter sp. UYP6. Classification (NCBI taxonomy): domain Bacteria; kingdom Bacillati; phylum Actinomycetota; class Actinomycetes; order Micrococcales; family Micrococcaceae; genus Arthrobacter; species Arthrobacter sp. UYP6. The sequence continues at coordinate 69,986 of NZ_JBEPPM010000013.1, read as the reverse complement.
GCAGGATCCTGTTCATCCTGGACACATCCAGCACCACTTCCCCGGAGCGGGCGGAGGATCCTCCGGCCAGGCCGGTGCCGGCTCCGCGGGTCACCACCGGCACCCGGTGCAAGGTGGCCAGGCGCAGGGTCTCGGCAACCTGCTCTGCGGACTCCGCGAACACCACGCCGTCGGGGTGTGACTCGGCCACGAACCCGGAGCGGTCGGTACTGGCGTGCTCCCGGTGCGCCGGCTCCAGGGACGCGTTCGGCGCCTGATCCAGCAGGGCGGCGCTCGGTGCCGGCCCGGGAGGGCCAACAGCGGCGTCGGCGTCGGAGAAAATGCTCACGGTTACGGCACCATCCAACCGAGGACGGATGTTGACTGCAGCCAGATGAGCAGCGTCATCAAGACCAGCAGGCCCAGGCTCCAGCCCAGAAGCTTGCGGAACAGTGTGCTCTCCGCTCCTTCCAGGCCCACGGCGGCGGCGGCGATGGCCAGGTTCTGCAGCGAGAGCATCTTGCCCAGCACCCCGGCGGAGGAATTGGACGCCGCCATCAGAGTGGCGGACAGACCCGTCTCATTGGCCGCCGCCACCTGCAGCTGGCCGAACAGCGAATTTGAGGAGGTGTCGGAACCGGTCAGCGCCACGCCGATCCAGCCCAGCAGCGGCGAGAGCAGCGCAAAGAACCCGCCGGCCGAGGCCAGCGCCACGCCCAGCGTGGTGGTTTGCCCGGACAGGTTCATCACGAAGGACAGGGCCAACACGGCGCACACCGTCACAATGGTCCAGCGCAGCTGCTTGAGGGTTTCGCCGTAGACTTTCACGCCCGTTGCAGGCCGGATCCGATACAGCAGCATGGTCAGGATTCCGGCGAACAGCAGCAGGGTTCCGGTGGCCCGGATGTGGTCAAAGCGCAAGGTCTGGGTGGTTACCGTTTTACCGTTCGAGTCCACCACGTCAAGCCCCGGCCAGTGGAAGGTGACGCTGCCGATGGCGGTCAGCCAGGTCTTGACGGCAGGTATCTGAGCCAGCGAGAACACCACGATGATGATCAGGTACGGAGCGGTGGCCATCCAGACGCTGCGGGCATCGGGGCGGGCCGTGTTCCCCGGAGATTTTGGACCGGATACACCGGCGGCCCCTTCCACCACCTTTCCGGCCGGGATTTGCGCCGCGGTGGCTCCGCCCGAAGACAGTGCCGCGGAGCGCCGCCCCCGCGCTTTCCCCGGGGGCCGAGTCTGTAAGGTGTCCAGGTTGCCTCCGGCGCCGGCGTTTCCGCTGCCGGCGGCATCCACGGTTTCCCGTGCTTCCGCCGCAGGCTCTCCGGTTTCCAGACCGTCCCGGGCTTCCTGCACCTGGCCGGACATGCCGATGATCTCCGCCGGCTGCCAGACCCGGAGCATAAGGAGCACGGCGATGACCGTGGCCACGGCTGCCACAACGTCGGTCAGTTCCACAACAAAGAAGTTCGAGGCGAGAAACTGTGCCAGTCCAAAGACAAACCCGGCCACCAGGGCAACCGGCCAGGTTTGCTTCAGGCCGCGCCTGCCGTCCACCAGGAACACCAGGATCAGCGGCACCACCAGGGCGATGAAGGGGGTTTGCCGTCCGGTCATGGAGGACAATTCATGGAGCGGAATTCCGGTCACGCCGTTCAGAGCGATAATCGGCGCTGCCATGGCGCCAAAGGCAACCGGAGCGGTATTGGCCAGGAGCGCCACAATGGCGGATTTGAGCGGCTCCATGCCGGCCGCCATCAGCATGGCGGCGGCGATGGCCACCGGCGCGCCAAAGCCGGCCAGTGACTCCAGCAGCGCGCCAAAGCAGAACGCGATCAGGATCGACAGGATCCGCAGGTCATCCGAGATGGAGCGGATGGTGCGTCCCAGAACCTCGAACCAGGGCGTGGCAACGGTGAGTTTGTAGATCCACAGCGCGTTGATCAGGATCCAGAGGATTGGAAATATGGCGTAAAAGGCACCCAGCCCGGTGGCCGCTGCCACCTGCTCCACCGGCATTTTCCAGGCGAGCACCGCCAGCAGGACGGACAGCGCCAGCGAGATGAGCGCGGCCTGATAGGCCTTCATTCGGAAGACCCCCAGCAGGACAAAAAGGACCAGCAGCGGCAGCGCCGCAAGCAGGGCGGAATAACCCAGGGAATCCGCAATGGGATCGAGCGGCTGTTCGAATGCAGCTAGCGGCGTCCTCACAAAAGACTCCTTTGTCTTTGTTCACGTCCGTCTGCGCGGTGCAGCTGTACCAGCCCCATCCACGGTAACGATGCGTTGACCCTAGGCCCGCAGCCGCAAACCGGTCAACGGTGGCGGCTAAAAGCACCTGCTCACCTCTTCCTCTGCAGCGGTCGACCCTTTCCCAGCGCTCATGTGAGGCCGGAATGTCCGCTCACATGATAAATTGAGCCGCACCTGTCCGACGCCGGCCCCGAGGTGGAACCCATGAGTAAACTCAACAGCGCGTCCCTGTCCGGACTTCCGGCCAACCTCTCCGTTCCACGCTATGACCGTGCCGAGCTCAGCGTCGGGATTGTCCACTTTGGTGTGGGTGGATTCCACCGGGCCCATCAGGCGATGTACCTGGACCGCCTAATGAATGAGGGAGCAGCCAGGGACTGGGCGATCTGCGGTGTGGGCGTCCTGCCGGGGGATGCCGCCATGAAGACGGTGATGGATGCGCAGGACTGCCTGTACACACTGGTGCTGAAGAATCCTGACGGCACACGGGAGGGACGCGTCATCGGATCGATGATCGAATACCTGCTGGCACCGGAGGATCCCGAGGCCGTCATCGAGAAAATGGCCGCGCCCGGCACCCGGATCGTCTCGCTGACCATCACGGAGGGCGGCTACAACTTCCATCAGGTCACCGGCGAATTTGATGCAGCCAACCCCGCAGTGGCCGCGGATCTGCAGCCGGGGGCAGTTCCCACCACCGTTTTTGGGCTGGTCAGCGAGGCCCTGCAGCGCCGGCGGGACAGGGGGCTGCCGCCGTTCACGGTCATGTCCTGCGACAACATCCAGGGCAACGGCGATGTGGCCCGCAGGATGTTCACAGCCTTTGCCGCCGCACGTGATCCCGAGCTGGGCGCCTGGATGCAGGAGAACGTGGCCTTTCCCAATTCCATGGTGGACCGGATCACACCTGTCACCACGGACCGGGACCGTGCCATGGTCGCTGAGGACTTCGGAGTGGAGGACGCCTGGCCGGTGGTGAGCGAGGACTTTGAACAGTGGGTCCTGCAGGACGATTTCCCGCAGGGCCGCCCGCCCTTTGAGGACGCGGGCGTGCAGGTGGTGGACGAGGTGGAACCTTACGAACTCATGAAACTGCGCCTGCTCAACGCCAGCCATCAGGGCCTGTGCTACTTCGGTTACCTCGCCGGATACCGCTACGCCCACGAAGTCAGCCAGGATCCCCTGTTTGCCGGCTTCCTGCTCGATTACATGGCCAGGGAAGCCGCCCCCACGCTTGCACCGCTGCCCGGCGTGGACCTCACCGCCTACCAGCACCGGCTGATCGAGCGGTTCTCCAACGAGTATGTCCGCGACACGCTCGCCCGCCTCTGCGCCGAGAGTTCGGACCGGATCCCCAAATGGCTGCTGCCGGTGATCCGCGAAAACCTGGCTTCCGGCGGCGAGATCCACCGCTCGGCAGCCATCGTGGCGAGTTGGGCCCGCTACGCGGAAGGCCTTGACGAACAGGGCCGGCCGATCGACGTCGTGGACCGGCTGCGCGAGACGCTGATGGCCTCAGCGGCACGCAATCGGGAGGATCCGCTGGCCTTCGTGTCCAACAGCGAACTCTTCGGGGACCTCGCCACCAACGACCGTTTTGTCCAGGCCTACACCGCCGCGCTGGCATCCCTGCATGAGGCCGGAGCCCGGGCCGCCGTGCAGAACCTGGCGGCGGATCACCCGGCCTAGTTCCCCAGCCCGGCCCGGCTCATTCCGCGTCGTTCATTGCGCGGCGTCGCCGGACAGTGCGGCGGCGAGCTCTTCGTCCACCAGCAGGGTAGTGACAAAGCCTGCCGCCAGCACGGCGCGCACGGCATCGGCCCTCGCTGCACCCTGCGCCACAGCCACCACCCGGGGAGTGTGCTGCAGCTGGGCAACGGTCACCGCCAGCACCCGTTCATCCAGCTCCGAGTCCACCGGGTTGCCGGCCGCATCCACCAGGCGGCCGGAGCATTCGGCGACGGCACCGGCGCGGGCGGCGGCGAGGCGAAGCCGGTTGTCCACCCGGTCCCAGACGGTGGAAAGCCCCGGCTGCCAGGCGCCCACCGCGACGACGGCGGCGTCCAGGGAGTCTGCCCGCGCCAGGGTTTCGGCGATTTCGGGCTGGCGGCGCAGACTCTGCGCGGTGGCGGCGTTTTCCACCACCAGCGGTGCCCACAGCGGCCAGGTGGCCACGCCGTCGTGCCTGCCCAGGCCCTGGATCAGCTCCAGCGAATTGCCGCTGCCGGGAACCGGCAGTGCTCCGGCCAGCTGGACGATCCCGCACGGCGGCAGGTCAGTCACATAACCCGCTGCGAGGTCCAGGGTCCGGGACCACGACACACCCAGGGTGGCGCCGCTGAAGGACGCCGCCATCAGCTCCTCTGCCGCACCCTTGGCCATGGCCTTCCGCGTGGCGTGCTCATCCGGCCCGGTGGGGGAAACCCGCACGTGCGCGACGCCGAGGGCAGCCGCCAGGCGCTCGGGTTCCAGGCCCGTTGCCGCGGCCGGGAATCTGACGTCAATGCGCACAATCCCCAGCGCCCGGGCTTCCTCGAGGTAACGGGCCACCTGGAAGCGGGAGATGCCATAGGTTCGGGCGATCTCCACTTTTGAGTGATTGTGGAGGTAATAGTCGCGGCCAATCCTGGCCAGCAGCTCCTCATGGGACGTACCTGTTCCGGTAATGATTCGACCCTGCCTGTCTTCGAAGAAGTCGCCCGCTGTTGCTCATTTGAGTGTATCTGTTTAGAGTTACTCCCCAAATGAGCGGAAAGCAATTCTCACATGAGCAAAGGTGACGTATGAGAACAGGACGCAGCACGCGGAGAACCCGCAGGCGCAGTTCCGGTAAGAGTGCCGCGGCGGGTGTTGCGGCCCTGTCGCTGGTCCTGGCAGGATGCGGGAGCGGAAACGCGGACGGGCCCGAGGAAATTGTGGTGGCCATCGTCTCCAATCCGCAGATGACGGATGCGATCTCCCTCAAGGACGAGTTCCGGGCCCAGTTTCCGGACGTTGATGCCCGGTTTGTTTCCCTTCCGGAAAACGAGGCCCGGGCCAAGATCACCGCCTCAGTGGCCACCGGCGGCGGAGAGTTCGACGTGGTCATGATCTCCAACTATGAGACGCCGATGTGGGCCGAAAACGGGTGGATCACCAACCTGCAGGAGTACGCCGACAGCACCCCCGGCTACGATCCGGAGGACTTCATCCCCAACATCAGCGAGGCGCTCAGCTACGAAGGGGACATGTATTCGGTTCCCTTCTACGGGGAGTCGTCCTTCCTGGCCTACCGCGAGGACCTCTTCGAGGAGGCCGGCCTCACCATGCCTCAGAAGCCCACATGGGCGGACATCACCGGCTTCGCGGAGCAGCTCAACGATCCCGACAACGGGTTCTCCGGCATCTGCCTGCGCGGCCTGGCCGGCTGGGGCGAGGTCATGGCACCGCTGAGCACCATGATGAACACCTACGGCGGCGGTTGGTTCGACGAGGATTGGAACGCCACCCTCGATTCACCCGAGGTTGAAGCGGCCGTGACCGACTACGTGGACCTGGTCCGCACCGCCGGACAGCCCGGAGCCGCCACCAGCGGATTCGGTGACTGCCTCACCCAGTACAGCCAGGGCAACGCGGCCATGTGGTACGACGCCACCTCCATGGTTTCCTCCGTGGAAGACCCCGCATCTTCGCTGGTAGTGGGCAAAACCGGTTATGCTCCGGCGCCCGTGCAGGAAACGGAATCCTCGGGCTGGCTCTACAGCTGGTCGCTCGCCATTCCCACCACCAGCGAAAAGAAGGACGCGGCCTGGGATTTTGTCTCCTGGATGACCAACAAGGAATACATCCAGCTGGTAGGGGAAAAGATCAGCTGGGAACGGGTGCCTCCCGGCAGCCGGCTCTCAACCTACGAGATTCCCGAATACGCCGAGGTCGCCGAGGCGTATGCGGAGCCAACACTGACCGCCATGGCCGGGGCCTCGCAGGAAACCAGCATGACAAAGCCGGTGCCGTATCCGGGGCTGCAGTTTGTGGGTATCCCGGAGTTCCAGGATCTTGGCACCCGGGTGGCGCAGCAGATCTCCGCCGCCATTGCGGGGCAAAAGACCGTCCCCGAGGCCCTTGAGCAATCCCAGCGATACGCCCGGACCGTCGCGGAGAGCTACCAGTCAGGAGAAAACAAATGAGCACCCTGGTAGAGAAACATCAGCAGAAGGCCCGCCGGGACGCTGAGCAGCGCCAGGCCGGCGGCATCTCCAAGGCCGAGGGCTGGCGCCGCCGGGGCCCCCTTCTGCCCGCCCTTGTTTTCACCCTGATCGTGACTCAGGTCCCGTTCCTGTTCACCATCTGGTACTCCCTGCAGAACTGGAACCTGCTGAACCCTGAAGGCGACCGCTTTGTTGGACTCGCCAACTACGTGGAGATCTTTGCCGACTCCACGTTCCGGCAAGCTGCACTGAACTCGGTGATCTTCACGTTGGGCTGCGTCTTCTTCGCGATGATCCTGGGCATTGTGTTCGCCATCCTGCTGGACCGCTCCTTCACCGGGCGCGGAGTGGTCCGGACCCTGCTGATCACCCCCTTCCTGATCATGCCGGTGGCCGGTTCCCTGCTCTGGTCCGTCTCCATCCTCAATCCCAACTACGGGCTCCTCAACTGGCTGATTGGCCTGGTGGGGATCTCCCCCGTGGACTGGACTTCGACGCACCCGATCGCCTCCATCCTTATGTCCCTGGTATGGCAGTGGACGCCGTTCATGATGCTCCTGGTGCTGGCCGGCCTGCAGTCGCAGCCCAAGGATGTGCTGGAAGCTGCACAGGTTGACGGTGCCGGCTGGTGGCGGACCTTCCTATGGGTGACGCTTCCGCAGCTGCGCCGCTACATCGAGCTGGGCGTGCTGCTCGGGGCCATCTACGTGGTGAACACCTTTGACCAGATTTATCTGATGACGGCGGGAGGGCCCGGCACGGCCAGCGCCAACCTGCCGTTCTACATCTACCAGCGGGCCTTCCTGGGCTTCGACATTGGCCAGGCGGCTGCCATGGGCGTGGTGGTGGTCATTGCAACGATCATCATTGCCACCTTCGCCCTTCGCCTGATCTTCCGCAGCTTCGACGTAAAGGACCAGACGTGAGCACACAAACCGAGCCGGCTCCCGCCAAAGGCTCCTCTTCCTCGACCGATGTGCAGGCCGTCCGGCCAAGGCGGGGCAAACCGCGCATGGCCTCATCACTGCTGACCACGCTGACCTGGATCGTGGCGATCGGGTTCTTTTCGCCGGTGCTATGGATGGTGCTGACGTCCTTCAAACAGGAATCCGCCGCTGCCTCCAACCCGCCGTCGTTCTTCTTCACCCCCACACTGGACCAGTACCGCGCGGTGCTCGACGCCGGTGCCGGAAGCTACTTCGTCAACTCCATGATTGCCACCGGAGTTTCCACCCTGCTGGTGGTGATCATGGCTGTTCCTGCGTCCTATGCACTGAGCATCCGGCCCGTGAAGAAGACCTCCGATGTGTTGTTCTTCTTCATCTCCACCCGGATGCTGCCGGTGGTGGCAGTCATCATGCCGATTTACGTGATTGCCGGCCAGCTGAAGGTGCTGGACAACATCTGGACCCTAGTGGTCCTCTACACCTCCATGAACCTGCCGATCGCCGTGTGGATGATGCGTTCCTTCTTCCAGGAGGTGCCCGCCGAGGTGCTTGAGGCCGCACAGATGGACGGCGCCGGGCTGTTAAAGACCCTATGGCGGGTGCTGATGCCGATGGTCGCCCCGGGACTGGCCGCGACCGCCCTGATCTGCGTGATCTTCGCCTGGAACGAGTTCTTTTTCGCCCTGAATCTCACGGCAGCCAGATCCGCAACTGTGCCGGTCTTCCTGGTGTCGCAGATGACCAGCGAAGGCCTGTATCTGGCCAAGCTCTCCGCCGCGTCGGTCCTCGCCTCGCTGCCGGTGGTCATAGCCGGGTGGATAGCGCAGAAGCAGCTGGTGCGCGGCCTGTCCATGGGTGCCGTGAAGTAGAGGCTAAGGGCGCCGGCGGAGCGTTCAGCGCTTCCGAGACTTGCGGGATTCCTTCTCGTTGGCCTTCTGCAGCGCGTCAACGAGCTGGCCCTTGGTCATCGTGGACCGGCCGGAGATATCCAGCGCGGCAGCCAGGCCATACAGATGTTCTTTGGACGCGTTGGCGTCCACCCCGCCGGCGGTCTTCGCGGCGGAATCCCGCCCTTCCGCAGCTTTGGCGTCGGAAGGGCCGCTGGCTTCCTTTTCCTCCCAGTGATCCCCCACCTTTTCGTGGGTGCGCTTCAAAGCAGCGTAGGCAGTTCGGGCAGCACGCTCCCCGTCGCCGTATTCCTCCTCTGCGGAGTCGAACGTCTTGGCGAAAGTGTCCTGCGCCAAGCCGTTCGACCGCTGCAAAGTGGAAGGAATCTCGTCCTCGATGGCGTGGCCGTTCTTTCCGGTCTTAGGCATAACGCGTCCTCTCCGTCAGGTATCGAAGGTCCCTAGTATCAGCACTCCACCACGTTGACGGCCAGTCCGCCGAGCGCGGTTTCCTTGTACTTTGAGCTCATGTCGCGGCCGGTTTCACGCATGGTCACGATGACTTCGTCCAGCGAAACCCGGTGGTCGCCGTCGCCCCAGAGCGCCATTTTGGCGGCGTTGACGGCCTTCGCCGCACCGATGGCGTTGCGCTCGATGCAGGGCACCTGCACCAGCCCGCCGATCGGATCGCAGGTCAGCCCCAGGTTGTGTTCCATGGCGATCTCGGCGGCATTTTCCACCTGTTCAGGGGTGCCGCCCAGGATTTCGGCCAGCCCGGCGGCGGCCATGGACGACGCCGAGCCCACCTCACCCTGGCAGCCCACCTCCGCGCCGGAGATGGAGGCCTGTTCCTTGTAGAGGACGCCCACGGCACCGGCGGTGAGCAGGAACCGGACAACGACGTCGTTCTTCTGTTCCTGCGTGGCGTTCTCCATGCCGGGGCCGTAGTGCGTGGCGTAGAACATGACGGCGGGAATGATGCCTGCCGCGCCATTGGTAGGCGCGGTGACCACCCGGCCGCCGGAGGCGTTTTCTTCGTTGACGGCCAGCGCCACCAGGTTCACCCATTCCTGCCAGAACTTCGGATCCCGGTTCGGATCCTCCGCCCGCAGCCGGCTGTGCCAGGCCGGCGCCCGGCGTCGGACCTTCAGACCGCCGGGCAGCAGCCCGGTGCGGGCGATGGCGGAGTTTTTGCATTCCTCCATCACGTCGCGGATGTGCAGCAGACCGGCGCGGATCTCCGCCTCGGTGCGGGACACTTTTTCATTGGCGAGCATGACTTCGGAGATGCTCAGCCCGTTCTCGGTGCAGTGCTGCAGGAGTCCGACGGCGGTGCGGAAGGGGTACGGCAGGGCCGCCTTGGTGGATTCCAGTTCTTCGCGGGCGGCGTCTTCTTCGCCGTCGCGCACAATGAACCCGCCGCCCACGGAGAAGAAGGTGGCCTCGTGCAGCACTGTGCCGTCAGCGGCGCTGGCAGCGAACTTCATGCCGTTGGTGTGCCGGGGCAGGACGGTGAGCGGGTGCAGGACAATGTCCGCCTCGCCGTATTCCAGCACGCAGTCCGGGGCGCCCGGCACCTGCGAGCACAGCTGCAGTTTCCGGGTCGCCTCGATGGCGGCCAGGCGTTCCTCGACTTCTTCGGGCAGGATCTTCTCCGGCGCGAAGCCTTCCAGCCCCAGCAGCACCGCGGTCATGGTGCCGTGGCCGCGGCCGGTCGCCGCGAGTGACCCGTACAGGTCAACGCGGAGGCCGGCCACGGACCCCAGGATGCCGTCGTTCACCAGTTCCGCCGAGAAAACGGCAGCGGCACGCATCGGGCCCACGGTGTGGGAGCTCGACGGGCCGATGCCCACGGAGAACAGATCAAAAACGCCAACAGCCATGAGGATTCCTTACACGTGCGCGGGTGAGGAGGCCAGGTTGGCCACCTCGGTGTACAGCGGATGCGCTGCGGCCAGGGCCGTGACGCGTGCCTTGAGCTCCGAAAGGTCATCGTCGCCGCCGGCAATCAGGGCCAGCGCAATGATGTCCGCCACTTCACGGAACGCGTCCTCACCGAAGCCGCGGGTAGCCAGCGCCGGGGTGCCGATCCGCAGGCCTGAGGTCACCATCGGCGGCCGCGGGTCAAACGGAACGGCGTTGCGGTTCACGGTGATGTCGATCTGGGCCAGCCGGTCTTCGGCCTCCTGGCCGTTGAGCTCGGCGTTGCGCAGGTCCACCAGCACCAGGTGCACGTCAGTGCCGCCGGAGATCACGGAGATGCCCTTGGCGGCGACGTCGTCGGCCAGCAGGCGGTCGGCGAGGATGCCCGCGCCGGCCAGCGTGCGTTCCTGGCGTTCCTTGAACTCGGGGGTGGCCGCGATCTTGAAGGCAGTGGCCTTGCCGGCAATGACGTGCTCCAGCGGGCCGCCCTGCTGTCCGGGGAACACAGCCGAGTTGATCTTCTTGGCAATGTCGGCGTCGTTGGAGAGAATGATGCCGCCGCGCGGACCCGCGAGGGTCTTGTGCGTGGTGGAGGTGACCACGTGGGCGTGGGGAACCGGACTGGGATGCAGTCCGGCAGCCACCAGTCCGGCGAAGTGGGCCATGTCCACCATCAGGTAGGCGCCCACCTCATCGGCGATGCGGCGGAATTCCGCGAAGTCCAGCTGGCGGGCGTACGCCGACCAGCCGGCCACGATCAGCTTGGGCTGGTGTTCGCGGGCCAGGCGTTCCACCTCGGCCATGTCCACCCGGTGGGTGTCCTCGGAAACGTTGTACGGCACCACGTTGTACAGCCGACCGGAGAAGTTAATCTTCATGCCGTGTGTGAGGTGGCCGCCGTGCGCCAGGGACAGGCCCAGGATGGTGTCGCCCGGACGGATCAGGGCGTGCATGACCGAGGCGTTGGCCTGGGCGCCGGAGTGCGGCTGGACGTTGGCGAAGTTAGCACCGAAGAGGTCCTTGGCGCGGTCGATGGCCAGCTGCTCAATGACATCAACGTACTCGCAGCCGCCGTAGTAGCGGCGTCCCGGGTAACCCTCGGCGTACTTGTTGGTCAGGACCGAGCCCTGGGCTTCCATGATGGCCACGGAGGTGTGGTTCTCCGAGGCGATCATTTCCAGGCCGGACTGCTGGCGGCGGCGCTCGTTGTCGATCTGCTCCGCCACCTCCGGATCGATCTGAGCGAGGTGGGAATTCAGGTAATCGGTCACAGCTCGCCGCCGTTCTTTTCTGCGTACTCCTCGGCGCTGAGCAGTTCGCCCTCGGAAGTGGTGTTGACCGTGAAGAGCCAGCCGGCACCGTACGGGTCCTCGTTCAGCAGCGCCGGATTGTCGATGGCTTCCTGGTTGATTTCGATGATTTCGCCCGAGACCGGAGCGTAGAGGTCCGACACGGACTTGGTGGACTCCACTTCGCCGCAGGTCTCGCCGGCGGTGATGACGGTGCCAACCTCGGGCAGGTCCACGTACACCACGTCGCCCAGGGCGTCGGCGGCGACGGCGGAGATGCCTACCTTGACGGGGCTGGAGGAGTCCACCCACTCGTGTTCGGCGGAGTAACGGAGTCCTGCGTTCACTTTGCTCATGAGGATGCCTTTCGAAAGCTATCTATCGGGTCTGTGCGGGTTACTTCAAAGTCTAGGCCGCGCGAGATGGCAGTAGATGTCCGTTTCAGGCCTGAGACGAGCACTTACTGCCATCTCGCGGGGTTATTTGGTGCGCTTGTAGAAGGGGAGCTCGACGACGGTGAAAGGTTCCGGCTTGCCGCGAAGGTCCACCTGTACCTCGGTGCCGGGCTCCGCGAAGGCGGTATCCACGTAGGCCAGAGCGATCGGGTACCCCAGGGTGGGGCTGGGAGCGCCGGAGGTGACTTCACCGATGACGGCGCCGTCGGAGAGAACCGGATAGTGCGAACGGCCGGCGCGGCGGCCGGCACCCTTCAGGCCCACGAGGCGGCGGGCCGGAGCCTGCTGCTTCTTGCCTTCCAGTGCGGTGCGGCCCACAAAGTCACCCTCCTTGGAGGGGGCGACGACGGGACCGAGGCCCGCAGCATAGGGGTCCAGATCCAGTGACAGCTCATTGCCGTACAGCGGCATGCCGGCCTCCAGGCGCAGCGAGTCGCGGCACGCCAGCCCGGCGGGAATCAGGCCCCGGTCCGATCCGGCGTCCAGCAGTGCAGCCCAGAGAACGGACGCGGCGTCGTTGGACACGTAGATCTCAAAACCGTCCTCACCGGTATACCCGGTGCGCGCTACCAGCAGGTCCGCGGTCCAGGCCCCCAGCGCCATCGGCACGGTGGCAGCTGAGTAATACTTCATCCCCGTCACCGCGTCCCGGTGTTCAGCCGGAACCAGGGACAGCAGGATGGCTTCCGCGTTGGGCCCCTGCACGGCCACCAGCGACGTGTCATCGGAGATGTTGTCCACGGTGACGTCAAAGCCCTCGGCGCGCGCTGCCAGTTCTGCGGCGACCACCGGGGCGTTCCCGGCGTTGGGCACCACCAGGAAAGTCTCGTCGGCCAGCCGGTAGCTGATCAGGTCATCGATGATTCCGCCGTCGGCGTTGGTGATCAGCGAGTACTTGGCCTTGCCCACCTTCACTGCGGACAGCTTGCCCACCAGGGCGTAGTCCAGGAAGGCGCCGGCGTCCGGGCCGGTGACCTTGACTTCGCCCATGTGGGAGAGGTCAAACAGGCCCGCAGCTTTGCGGACGGCGTGGTGTTCGGCCAGTTCGGAGCTGTATTTGAGCGGCATCTGCCAGCCGCCAAAGTCGGTGAAGGAGGCGCCGAGGCGTTTGTGCTCTTCGTAGAGCGCGGTGTATTTCTCAGTCATTGTTCTTAGCCTTTGCGCTCTAGTTTTCGAAGTCTTCGATGGGCGGGCAGGAGCAGATGAGGTTGCGGTCCCCGGCAGCGCCGTCGATCCGGCCCACCGGCGGGAAGTACTTGTCCATCCGCTGGCTGCGCATGGGGAAGGCGGCCTGTTCACGCGGGTAGGCGCGGTCCCAGTCGTTTCCGGCGAGGACGACGGCGGTGTGCGGCGCGTTGCGCAGCGGGCTGCCCTCCAGGGTGAAGTCCCCGGCGGCCACCTGGTCGATCTCGGCGCGGATGGCGATCATGGCGTCGATGAAACGGTCAATTTCGCCCAGGTCCTCGGACTCGGTGGGCTCCACCATCAGTGTGCCGGCCACCGGGAAGGACAGGGTGGGTGCGTGGAAGCCGTAGTCCACCAGGCGCTTGGCCACGTCTTCGGCGGTGACGCCGGTGGTGGCGGTCAGCTCGCGCAGGTCCAGGATGCACTCGTGCGCCACGAGTCCGCCGCGGCCGGTGTACAGGACGGGGAAGTACTCGTTGAGCCGGGCCGCCACGTAGTTGGCGGCCAGCAGGGCGCTCTTCGTGGCTTCGGTCAGGCCTTCGCCGCCCATGAGGTTCACGTAGGCCCAGGAGATGGGCAGCACACCGGCGGAGCCAAAACGGGATGCCGAGACGGGGATGTCCTCGCCCTCGGTCCACGTGGCGGCGTCACCGGGAAGGAACGGCGCCAGGTGGGACTTCACGGCCACCGGGCCTACGCCGGGACCGCCGCCGCCGTGCGGGATGCAGAAGGTTTTGTGCAGGTTCAGGTGGGAGACGTCGCCGCCGAACTCGCCCGGCCGGGCCAGTCCCACCAGGGCGTTGAGGTTGGCGCCGTCAATGTAGACCTGGCCGCCGGCCTCGTGGACCGCCTCGCAGACGTCGCGGACGTCGTCGTCGAACACCCCGTGGGTGGAGGGGTAGGTGATCATGATGGCGGCAAGGTTTTCGCGGTGTGCGTCGATCTTGGCGCGCAGGTCCGCGTGGTCAATGGCGCCGTCATCGGCGGTGGCAACAACCACCACCTTCATGCCCGCCAGGACCGCGGAAGCGGCGTTGGTGCCGTGCGCGGACGCGGGGATCAGGCAGACGGTGCGCTGCTGATCATTGCGGGAGTGGTGGTAGCCGCGGATGGCCAGCAGGCCGGCCAGCTCGCCCTGGGAACCGGCGTTGGGCTGGATGGAGACCTTCTCGTAGCCGGTGATGACCGCGAGCTTCTCTTCCAGATCAGCGATCAGCTCGCGCCAGCCCTCGGTCTGGGAATCCGGAGCGAAGGGGTGGATGGAGGCAAACTCGGGCCAGGTCATGGCCTGCATTTCGGCCGTGGCGTTGAGCTTCATGGTGCAGGAACCCAGTGGAATCATGGTGCGGTCCAGGGCCAGGTCGCGGTCCGAGAGGCGGCGCAGGTAGCGCAGCATCTGGGTTTCGGACCGGTAGGAGGAGAACACCGGGTGCGTCATGAAGTCCGAGATGCGCCGGATGTCTGCGGCCAGCTCAAAGCCTTCGGGCTCGGCAGCTGAGTCCACCGAGGCGCCGAAGGCGGCGGCGACGTCGGCGAGAACGGCCGGCGTCGTCGTCTCGTCGCAGGAGATGCCCACGGTGTCCGCGTCGATGGAACGCAGGTTGATGCCGCGGGCTTCGGCGGCGGCAATGATTTCGGCGGCGCGGCCGGGAACGCGTGCGGTGACGGTGTCGAAGAAGCTCGTGTGCAGCAGTTCGACGCCGGCGGCCTGCAGGGCGGTGGCCAGGGTGCGGGCGGAATCATGGGCGCGGCGGGCAATCCGCGTCAGGCCCTCGGGGCCGTGGTAAACGGCGTACATGGACGCCACGATGGCCAGCAGGGCCTGCGCGGTGCAGATGTTGGAGGTGGCCTTCTCGCGGCGGATGTGCTGCTCGCGGGTCTGCAGTGCCAGCCGGTACGCGGGGGTGCCGGCTGAGTCCTTGGAGACGCCCACCAGGCGGCCGGGCAGGGAGCGTTCCAGGCCCTTGCGGACGGCCATGTAGGCGGCGTGCGGGCCGCCGAAGAACAGCGGAACACCGAAGCGCTGTACGGAGCCAACGGCAATGTCAGCACCCTGTTCGCCGGGGGCGGTGATCAGAGTCAGGGCCAGCAGGTCCGCGGCCACGGTGACCAGCGCGCCGCGTTCCTTGGCTTCGGCAATGAGGGCCGCCTGGTTGCGGACCACACCGGAGACGCCGGGCTGCTGCAGGAGCAGGCCGGTGATGTCGCCGTCGGGCAGGCCGTTGGCCAGGTCCGCAACGATCACCGTGAAGTCCAGGGCCTTGGCCCGTCCCTTCACCACGGCGATGGTCTGCGGCAGCGTTTCGGAGTCCAGGACAATGGCGCCGTGAGCTTTGGACTTGTTGGACCGGCGCATCAGCAGCACGGCTTCGGCCGCAGCTGTGGCTTCATCCAGCAGAGAGGCGTTGGCGATGGGCAGGGCGGTGAGGTCCTGCACCATGGTCTGGAAGTTCAGCAGGGCTTCGAGGCGGCCCTGGGAGATTTCTGGCTGGTACGGGGTGTAGGCGGTGTACCAGGCGGGGTCCTCAACGACGTTGCGGAGGATGACCGGCGGGGTGTGCGTGCCGTAGTAGCCCTGGCCGATCATCTGCACGGCCGTTTTGTTCTTCCCGGCGATGGAGCGCAGCTGCGCGAGGGTTTCCTCTTCGGAACGGGCGGGATCCAGCACCAGCGGACTGCCCTGGCGGATCGCGGCCGGAACGGCCATATCCGCCAGCGCGTCCAGGGAGTCGTACCCCACGGCCTTCAGCATGGCCTCGGCGGAACCGGCGCGGGCACCAATGTGGCGGTCAACAAAGCCCTCGGCAACCGGAGCGGCCTCGGCGGAGCCAAGGGAGTTCGCGGCCTGCGTGGCGGGGGTTTCGGCAGTGGACAGATCAGCAGTCATTCTGGGCTCCTGGAAAGGCAGACGGGGTACGCCAACGTTCGTTGGGTCCTCCCCGCTCTGTATTGGACCTGAGAGATTCCGCAGGGGTGGCCCCGCTTGCACCGTCGGTGAGCTCCGCACCGGGGTGCGGAGACTGCTTTCCAGAGTTGCCTCGCTGTGGCGGTACAGGGGCCTGAGAGATTCCCGGGGAGGGTTTGCTCCTACGGCGCCCGCCGGTGCAGTTTTGGCTTCACATATGGACTGCAACTTCGCGGGACTCTCCCGCCACGGCTGATAAAGGCATATTCAGTTGTGGTTTTCCACCTGTGACCTTACCCTCACTCCGGTACCTCATCAAGGCAGTGACGTCCCCCCGCCCTTTTTGACGCCCGTACACGACGTCAGCGCCCTGTTTGCCAGCCAGAAGGACGCCAAATTGACATCGCGCGTGCGGGACTTCCAAACTTGAATGTCGGCGGTGGCGCCAACACCTCTCATGTGGCCTCGGCTAGAGCCTTCCATGCGCGTAGCGGCGTCACGCACGCCGGCGGGTGCCTATACGAGAAAGAACCCAATGTCTGACCGACTGACCCGCCCCTCCCCTGCGGAGACAGCTCCCGGAGGCACCAGCTCCTCCGAACCGGAACTCTCCCGCTCCCTCTCGAGCCGCCACATCCAGCTGCTGGCCATTGGCGGTGCCATCGGGACCGGCCTGTTTATGGGCTCCGGCAAAACCATTTCGGTGGCCGGACCGTCGGTAATCTTCGTCTACATGGTCATTGGCTTCATGTTGTTCTTCGTCATGCGGGCCATGGGCGAACTGCTGCTCTCCAACCTCAACTACAAGTCCTTCACCGACTTCTCCGCCGACCTCCTGGGCCCCTGGGCCGGATTCTTCACCGGCTGGACCTACTGGTTCTGCTGGGTGGTCACCGGAATTGCCGACGTGGTGGCCATCTCGCACTACGTCACCTTCTGGTGGGCGGATGCCCCGCTCTGGATTCCGGCGCTGGCCTGCATCCTGGTGCTGCTGGCGCTGAACCTTCCCACGGTCAAGGCCTTCGGTGAAACTGAGTTCTGGTTTGCCTTGGTCAAGATCCTGGCGATTGTCACCCTTATTGTGGTGGGCCTGGTCATGATCTTCACCCGTTTCACCTCCGGCGACGGTGATGTTGCCGGCTTCAACAACCTCTGGGAGCACGGCGGGCTGTTCCCCACCGGTCCCATGGGCTTTGTGGCCGGGTTCCAGATTGCCGTCTTCGCGTTTGTCGGCATTGAACTGGTGGGCACGGCCGCCGCAGAGACGAAGGATCCGGAGAAGAACCTTCCCCGCGCCATCAACTCCATTCCGCTGCGCATCATGCTCTTCTACGTAGGCGCCCTGGTGATCCTGATTTCCGTGGTTCCCTGGGACGAGTTCAGCGCGGACGAGAGCCCGTTCGTTGGCATGTTCGCCCTCGCAGGGCTTGGCGCGGCAGCCGCCGTGGTGAACTTTGTCGTGTTGACGTCCGCTGCGTCCTCGGCGAATTCGGGCATATATTCCACCTCGCGCATGGTTTTTGGCCTGGCGCACGACGGCGATGCCCCCAGGGCTTTCGGCCGCCTGTCACGGCGGAAGGTACCGCAGAACGCCCTGTTCTTCTCCTGTACCTTCCTGCTGGCCGGCGTGGTGCTCCTGTATGCCGGCGAATCTGTCAGCGCGGCTTTCACGCTGGTCACCACCATCTCCGCGCTGTGCTTCATGTTCGTGTGGACGGTCATCCTGCTCAGTTACCTGGTGTTCCGGAAGCGCCGGCCGCAGCTGCACGAGGCATCGAAGTTTAAGATGCCCGGCGGCGTGGTGATGGTCTACGTGGTGCTGGCGTTCTTTGTCTTCATCCTTTGGGCGCTGACTACGCAGGCCGACACTCTCCAGGCGCTGCTGGTCACCCCCATCTGGTTTGCGCTGCTGGGCGTTGTCTACGCGTTCCTGCGCCGGACCCCGGTGCATCAGGCACGGGTGGCGGAGTACAAAGCCTTGGCCGCTGCGGAGCGGTCGGACGTGGCGTCACAGGCGAACGCGGCAAGGTAGCCGGAACCCGGTGCTGGTCTCTGGGGCCGGTCGTGCTTCGGCTTCATCCGCGGGTAAAGGCAAGGTATCGCCGCGCGGATTCCTGCACAATCCGGTCCGCGCCGTGCGGGATGGTCCGGTCCCACCAGCCACCGTACAACCGGTCGTAGCGCAGCGGTTCCAGCCGGGCAGCTGCGCTCTCCACCACCTCCGGACGCTCGGGAATCTGGTTCGGATAGCTGTACAGGAAGGACACGTGCGTGCGGTCGGGGATGACATTGATGATGTCGCCGCTGAAAAGCGCCCCGCCGCCGTCCGGATCGCCCGACCAGTGCAGGACCGTACCGCCGGGAAAGTGGATGCCGGCGCGGTGCAGGGTCAGGCCTTCGGCGAGCGCAAAGCTGTCACCGTTCCAAAACTCCAGTGCTGCATCTTCCCTTCCCACCCAGCGCCGGTCCGCCGCGTGCAGATGAACCGGTGCGTCGAATTCATGCGCCCATTCCACCATGGTGGTGTAAAAGTGCGGATGACTAATGGCAATCGCGGATACTCCGCCCTCGGCCCGGATCAAAGCGACAAGCTCATCATCCAGGTAGGCCTGGCAGTCCCAGAGCACGTTGCCCCCGGGCGCCTGGCTCAACAAGGCGCGCTGTCCAATGGCGAAGGACGGCTCGCAGCCGATGCCCAGGACGCCCGGCCCCTGGGCATGAAGTGCTCCGCGGCGGGAGGGACCGCACAGCCTCTCCAGTGTGGTCCAGGCCTGCCCGGTCAGCGGCACAAACTGGCGTTCGTCCTCGCAAAGCGGGCAGTCCCCGCGGGCAGCGCCGTACTGCGTGCCGCAGGCGACACACAGGGGGAGCCCTGGAGATGGACCAGTCCGGGAGCGGTTACTGTGCTCCCGGGGCAATGCGGCGGGCATAGGGCTAATACACCACGGTTCCGGTTGAGCTGACAACGCCATCGGAGAACGCCTGCTTGTCGCTGGCCTCGAGATGAATACCCACGCTGTGCAGCGGATTCTCCAGGGCCGACGCCAGGTTCGGCACTACTGTTCTCTGGATCCGCTCCACCACCTCCCGGATGTCAGCCCGGGCGTTGACCGTCACTTTCAAGGTCAGATCCGGCTCCTCGGGAGTTCCGCGCAGAAGCGCCGTTGACCCCACCACGCCCGGGATCCGGTCCGTATCGTTTTCGACGGCGGCCGCGAGGATCGAAGCGTTGCAGACGGTTATGCCGCGGGCGGGATCCTCCTGCAGCCGGAACGTGCCGGCCGTCAGACGCCGCGGAATCTGGGCCAGTAGCCACCACAGGGCCAACAGGCCTATCAGCAGCCCGGCGAACACGGCAACAATGGGCGCATAGTCGGGGCCGGTGATGTTTTCCGGCGGCCCGGACAGGACCGGGTCTTCGGGGCTGCCCACCACCCCCGAAGCCAGCAGCAGGACGTAAACGCCCGCCGCGAGGCACAGCAACCCAAGAATGGTCAGCCACACACGATTGGCGGTGCCGGCGTGCTGCCGCATAATGTTCCCCTTCTGTCGTGGATGGCCGATCCGCGGTTCCGCCGCCTTCAAGCGGCGGAACCTCATCAGCTCTTGGACCTAATGAAAACGTTGACGTTCGGCACCGGTTCCAGCCCCGATGCCTGCAACCGTGAACGCACACCGTCAGTAACCCAGTGCTGCAGCTCGGCGGTGTCGCGCAGGGCCGTGTTGACGGATACGCGCACTTCCTTGTCCAAAGCGGTCGCCGAAGCCGAGGTGACTCCGTCGATGTGTTCGCAGGTTGCAGCGGCCAAGCGGGCGACGGCGCGGCGTGACATCACGGCACGGTTTTCGCCCGTCACTTCCGGAGCAGGGTCCAGATGCAGCTGCAGTGAATGGAAACGCCCTGGAATCAGCACCGCCAGCAGCAGTACCACGCCGATCACCGTCAGGATGCTCCCCGCGATCCAGCTCCCAGCGCTGTTCCAACTTAGGGAAACAAGCCAATCGGACACCGTTGTGAAAAACGGCGGCCAGTCCCCCTGGGCCAGCCTGGCAATACCCGCCCAGACCAACGCCACACCTGCTGCCAGCAGAACCAGTGCGCAGATAATGGCTGGAACCACGCGGCTCGGCCGCGGCCGCAGGGCCACCGGAGGCCCCCCGTTCATTTCAGCCTCCTTCGGCCGGCTCCGGACTCTTTGGGCCGCAGCCAGGACACTGTGACATCCACTTGCCGCACCTGCACACCGGTCAGCTCCGTGATCCGGCTGGATATCCGGTCCCGCAGCTGGTCAGCGGCCTGGCGTAGCGGCACCGGATACGGCAGCCCCACTTCAACCCGCAGGGCGGCAACATTGCCGGCGAGCTCCACGTTGGCCTGCGGCCTCGCGGAAAGATCTGCCTGCCGCCCGATGCCAAGGAAGCCGCCCGAACTGCCCCCCGCGTACGTTTCATCCCTGACGATCTGCCCGGCGATCTTCTCAAGGACCTTCCGGGACAGTACGGTGGTCCCGCGCTCGCCCACCTCCAGTCTCCGCGGCCGGGCACCCGGAGACAGTGCGCTCTGGAGTCCGGGTGCACTCATCTGCTGGACGCTCGGCCGAACATCGACTGGAGGTCAAGCTTGCCGTCGGCAGCCATACCCACCAGCAGCCCAACCAGGCCGAACAGCACTGCAAGCAGGAAGGCGTACCACCCTCCGACGCCCAGCACGATTCCCAGGACCAGGCCCACGGCCAGGCACCATTTCGTTGCGGACATGAACTTCTCCCTCACTAGGTTGCCGGACAGCACTGCGGCGGCTGGCCGGCCGATTGCTGACACTGAGGAACTACTCCAACCGGCCGGCAGGCTTCTTGTTGTTGTCCTCGTCGTCGTCGGAATTATCATCCGGAAGGTGCACGTCGGTGACGTTGACGTTGACTTCCAGCACCTCAAGTCCGGTGGCGTTTTCCACGGAACGGATCACGTTGCGGCGGATGCCCTGGCTGACCTCCACGATCGAGAAGCCGTACTCCACCACGATGCTCACATCGACGGCCGCCTGCCGTTCCCCCTTTTCGACGCTGACGCCATTGCTGACATTGGTCTGGGATCCGGGGATCCGGTCGGTCATTGAGCTGAAGGCCCGTCGCGCAGCATTTCCCATGGCATAAACGCCCGGGACCTCGCGGGTTGCCATGCCCGCGAGCTTCTGCACCACCGTCTCATCGATCGTGGTGTCTCCGTGCGGGGTGTGCAGGGGGCCGGATCTGCGAGCCGGATCTACATCAAAAGTGCTTCTCTCCGGGCTCTCAACCGCGCTGCCGGGGGTTGAACCGGAGGACCCTCCACTACCCTGCGATGTGGGCACCGGCCCGGCCGAAGGTCCGGATGGTTTCTGTGCATCTGCCATGTCATTCAACTCCTGCTTGGGACTGGATCCCCCAGGGATCGGGTACGAAGTTAAAGACGCGTGGCGCGGGCAATCGTCACGCCGTTGCGCAAAGTTCTTCTTCTCCGCCCGTGCCGGGGCGGACAGTATTCCGCGGCTTCAGACGGTCTGCGATATTTGGAAAAGGACCGACATCCGCCGGACCGGACAGGGGTGCCCATGACCACGGCTAAACCGACGGAAAAGTCCGGCACCTTTGCCCAGTCCCGCATCCCGTCGGAGTCCCGCGGACTCTCAGGGTTGGCCGGCCTGGACGAGGCCACCATTGTGGCCCGTGCCCAGGACGGAGACCTTTCCGCTTTTGAACATCTGGTGGAGACCTACCAAGGGCCCCTGTTCCGGCTGGCCTTGAGGATGCTCAATGACCGCGGAGAAGCAGAGGACGTAGTACAGGACACCCTGACCGCCGGGTGGCGTGCCCTCCCCGCACTTGACCGGTCAAGCGCCTTCGGGGGCTGGGTGTATCGGACAGCAACCAATCGTTGTTTCGACGTTCTCCGCCGCCGCAGCACCCATCCGGAAGACAGCATGGATGTGGCCGGGCTGTGGCCTGCCCTGGACCTGCCATCGGGCGATCCGCACCGCAAGGCCGAGACCACGGCGCAGTTCGAGTGTTTAGCCAAGGCCTTGGCCGGGCTGCCGCCTGATCAGCGCGCCTGCTGGCTGCTGCGCGAGCTCCACGACCAAAGTTACGCGGAAATTGGCGCGGCTCTGGGGATCGGCCCCGATACGGTACGCGGCCGCCTGGCCAGGGCACGGGAAAGACTTGGGGAGGCAATGATCCAATGGCACTAGATAACCGGTTCCCCCCGCTGGGCTGCGGGCGCACCGTCAACCGCATCTGGCTGGAGATGTACCTCCCCCCGGATCCCCACACCCGGACCTGCCCGGACTGCCGGACGGCCAGGAAAAATATGGAGGACCTGTACGCCGCAACTGATGCGCTCCGGGACCACGATCTGCGTCATCC
The DNA here is from genome assembly GCF_040547315.1 of Arthrobacter sp. UYP6. NCBI lineage: Bacteria > Bacillati > Actinomycetota > Actinomycetes > Micrococcales > Micrococcaceae > Arthrobacter > Arthrobacter sp. UYP6. The sequence continues at coordinate 47,572 of NZ_JBEPPM010000013.1, read as the reverse complement.
CGGCCTCCGGCCGCCACACGGGCTCAAGGAGGCCGTTCTGCACGTGGCCCTCGCCCAGGCCCGGCGGGGCATCCGGCTCCCCCTGGCCGAAACGCTGCGCGGAAGCGTTGAAATCAACGACGTGGCCCTTGCCGGCGTCGTGCGGGAAGCCGCCCGGGATCTGGGCGGCGTTCGGGCGCGCCGCTGCCTCATTGACCAGGTTCCCGGTGCCGACTCAGGACTGCTGATCCACCTGCGCACGGCGGTGGCGCCCGGCGTCGACATCCGCCGCACCATGGCCTTCCTGCGCCTGCGCATCCGCGATGCCGTGGAGGCATCCGTGGGAATCGTGCCGCACACCGTCCATCTGACCGTAGAGGACCTCTACGATGACTGACCGCCCGGTTCAGGGAAAGGTGATCGGCAGCTCGGTCATTGCCGGCATCGCCGCGCGTGCCGCACGGGAAACGCCGGGAATTCTGCGGCTGGATACCACTTTGGGGCAGTTGATGGTCCGGTGGGGGGCCACTGCCCGGAACAATCTGCGCCGCGTTCCTGACTCCGGATCCCGGACGAGCTGCGACGGAGTCTACGCCTCCATCTCAGGAGGCCGGGCCACCATCGACGTGGAAGTGGCCACCGATGCCCGGTTCAACGCCCTGGAAGTAGCTGCCAACCTTCAGGAGCGGGTGCGCCAGGCCCTGCGCCGCACGGGTGTGGCGGCCGGAGCCATTAACGTCACCGTCTGTTCCATCGAGGAGCCTCCGCCCGCTCCCCCGTATCCGAGGTGGTGAACTGCTTTTGGGTTCATGGCAGAGCAACTTCACCCTGTGGGCTCCTGCCTGGGCGGCAGTGCGCGGCCTGAGCAGCACACCCGACGGCGACGCGGTGCTGATGGCGCCCGCCGGCGGCGGAGCGACGCCGCAATACGTTGTCACCTGGCCCGGCAGGGACACTCCCCGTGCGGCCGCAGAGGTTGCCGCGCTCCGCGGAGCGCGCCTGACGCTGGTGACCGATGATGCGGAAACCGCCGGCAGATTTGCCACCGGGCACGGGCTGACCTCGCTGTCCCGGCTGATGCTTCTCACCGCCGACCCCGCAGACCTGCCCCAGGTCCCTCAACTGCCTGAAGGCGCAGAAATTACCCTGACCGTCTTTCCGGAGTATTCCGTGGCCGAGATCAGTGCGTTCGGGGAAACCGTTGCGCGCGGACGGATCGCACCGGGAGACGGCTTTGCTGTGTTCGGCGGCATGGACATCCGGCGCGCCGACCCGGACCACACCATGGAGACCGCGGTGCTCGCCGCACTGGCTGATGAAGCAGCGGACCGGGACAGTCCGTTGATCCTCATGCCTACCCTGCCCAAATCTGCCCAGTGGTACGCGCGTCAGGGCTGGAGCTCCACCGCGGATGTCCTCACCTTCATGCGGACACGGGATGCCTAAAAACTCCTCACGCTTCCACTCAATAGATAATAAAGTCCACCATACGGAAGAAACTTGAGCTGAGGCATGTAAACTCCATCCCATCGAAGCAGTTGTGAACTGACAACGACGTCACCACTCGTGAGGGAGAAAAACCATGGCCATTGATGTGAGCGACCTGTCCCCCGTGGAGGGGGCCGAGAAGATTCTGACGCCGGAGGCGCTGGCGTTCGTCGAAGAGCTGCACCACCGATTCCGGACCACCAGGGACGAATTGCTGGCAGCCCGAACCGAGCGCCGCAACCGTATTGCGGAGGGTGAAAGCCTGGACTTCCTGCCCCAGACGGCGGACGTCCGCGAAGGAAACTGGACCGTGGCTCCGGCCCCCGCCGCCCTGACGGACCGGCGGGTGGAAATGACGGGCCCCGCTTCCCCGGCCAAGATGGCCATCAACGCGCTGAACTCCGGCGCCAAGGTCTGGCTGGCGGACCTTGAGGATGCCCATACGCCCACCTGGCACAACGTGGTGGACGCCCAGGTGAACCTGTACGGCGCTTCGCGCGGGGACCTCTCCTTCACCAGCACAGAGGGCAAGGAATACGCCCTGCGGGACGACGCACCCCTGGCAGTCATGGTTGTCCGCCCCCGGGGCTGGCATCTGCCGGAGAAGCACGTAACGATCGACGGCGAACCGGCAGTCGGCGCGCTCGTGGACTTCGGGCTGCACTTCTTCGCAAACGCACAGAAGCTGCTGGACGAGGGCTTCGGCCCGTATTACTACCTGCCGAAGATGGAAAGCCACCTCGAGGCGCGGCTGTGGAACGATGTCTTCACCTTTGCCGAAGAATACGTGGGCATCCCGCACGGCAGCGTGAGGGCCACCGTGCTGATCGAGACCATCCCGGCGGCTTTTGAAATGGATGAGATTCTCTACGAACTCCGTGACCACGCCTCCGGACTGAACGCCGGCCGGTGGGACTACCTCTTCAGCATGATCAAGGTCTTCCGCGACGCCGGCAAAACCTTCCTGCTGCCGGACCGCGCCGACGTCGCCATGACCGCCCCGTTCATGCGGGCCTACACCGAGCTGCTGGTGAAGACCTGCCACCGCCGGGGCGCCTTCGCCATGGGCGGTATGGCCGCATTCATTCCCAATCGGAAGGACCCGGAAACCACTGCCCGGGCGCTGGAGAAGGTCACGGCCGACAAGACGCGCGAGGCCAATGACGGCTTTGACGGTTCATGGGTTGCCCACCCGGATCTGGTGGCCACCTGCCGCGAGGTTTTTGACGGCGTTCTGGACGGGAAACCGAATCAGGTGGACCGCCTGCGGGATGACGTATCTGTGTCTGCTGCCGACCTGCTTGATGTCAGCACGGCCGGAGGATCGGTCACCGAAGCCGGCCTGCGCTCAAACCTCTACGTTGCCGTGGCTTACACGGCGGTTTGGCTCTCCGGAAACGGCGCCGTTGCCATCCATAACCTGATGGAGGATGCCGCCACGGCGGAGATCTCCCGGTCGCAGGTGTGGCAGCAGGTCCGCAACGGCGTTGTCCTGGAGGACACCGGTGCCACCGTCACGGACGAGCTGGTGGAACGTCTCCTGGCGGAAGAGACCGAACGCCTGCGCGGTGAAGTGCCGGAGGACCTCTTTTCCCGGTACTACGCGCCGGCAAGCATGCTGATCGCTGACATCAGCCTGTCTGAGGACTATGTGGATTTCCTGACTCTGCCGGCTTACGAGCTGATCGACTGAGGGCCGGTCCGCGGCTCCGCCACGCCGGCCGGAGCCGCGGACAGGTACCCGCGGGCCCAGCGGGCCACCGCTGCGTAGGCCCGCCGGCGCACGGGGGCCGGTGACAGGAAGACATCATGCACTGCGTCGGGGATCCGTGCCACGGTGACGCAATCGCCCAGGGACAGCGCGCGGTGAGCCACCACGTTCACGTCCAGCGCGACGTCGGAGGTCCCCGCGTTGACGGACCAGCGGGGCTGCAGATAACTCTTGTCCGAGAGCAGCACCAGCACGGGGATCTCCAGGTGGAGCCCGTCTGCCACGGCCGCCTGCGCCCGGAAGACGGCGTTGAGGAAAGCCAGGGTCACGGGGAACCCCCTCAGCGGCCGCCACTGCAGGTTGTAGGTCCACTCTCCGCCGAAGGCTGAGAAAGTGGACCGCGAATAGTTGCCGGGATCGACCGGAGGCAGCGGCGTCAGCGGACGGCGCTGGGCCTCCAGCCCGATCAGCGGTGCGATGACCCGCCGGCCCAGTTCCGTGGCCTGGAATTCAAGCCACGGACTATTGAGCACCAGGGCTGAGGCAGCCGTCGGATACCGGGCCGCCCACAGGCTCAGGGTGAGACCTCCCGTGGAGTGTCCCACGAGGATCAGTGGACGCCCGGGGGTCTGACCCTCCACATCGGGTTTCGGCCGCCCCATTGCGGCGAGCGCGGCGCCGATGTCGTCGTCGTAATCAGAAAGTTCGGTAGCGAATCCCGGGCTTTGTTCCGGCCGGAGGCTGCGGCCGTAGTTATGCAGGTCCAGGGCGTAGAACCGGGCGCCGGCGGCGGCCCAGTACTCTGCCAGCTCGGTCTGGAAGAAGTAGTCCGACCACCCGTGGACGTAAAGGACATCAGCGTGAGCCCCGCTTTCAGCGGGCGGCAGATACCTGACCAGTGTTGCCGGAGCTCCGCCGGGGAGTTCGAGGGTCAGCTGTTCGTATCCCTGCCCCAGAATATCCGGCTGCCAGGAATGGAGGGCGCCGGTTTTTCCTGCCGGTTCCTGCAAGGAGTTCCCTTCACGCCGCCCCGCAACGGGCAGGACCTGATGGCCCAGGCGGCTACTGTCCATGCTCCATACTGCCGCATCCCCGGTCACCGCGGCAGGGTTCAGCGGGCCGCGCCGGGCGGACCGGGGCTGACATGCAACCGTTGCAGGCGATCTTTGGCAAGATGGCAGCATGAGCCAAAGCCCCCGCCACACATCCGCGCTGCCGGCCCAGGAAGTACGGGCATTGTCCCGGGCACTTTCGGCCGGGGACGTGACCGTTTTTGTTGACGGCACTGCACTGCGCCTTCCCGCTGCCGCCCGCGACGCGGTGCTGGACCTGCTGGTCCGGATGGGACGGGGCGAAGATGTGGTGGTGACATCCCGGGACCCGGCAGATGGTGCGGAACCCCGGGCCGCCGCACGGGAGCCGGCGGCCCGGAACGGGTCCGGCATTCCCCTGCTGACGACGTCGCAGGCGGCGGCAGCGGCAGGAATTTCCCACACCTATCTGCGCAATCTCACGGACGCCGGCGTTATCCCCGTGGAATACCGCGGGACCCACCGCCGCATCCGGCTGTCCGACGTCGAAGCCTGGCTCCGGGACCAGCAGGCCCGGACAGCCCGGACGCAGGGCGGCGACATTTCCGGCGGACAGTGACTGCACCCCTCCCCTATGCTGATGGAAACACGGCGGTCCGCCGCCGCACCTGCGATGCAATGGAGCAAGCTGTGATTATCGGTATCCCCAAGGAAATCAAGAACAACGAGTTCCGGGTGGCCATCACGGCCTCCGGCGTCCATGAGTTCACCACCCGCGGGCACACGGTGCTAGTGGAGGCCGGAGCCGGAACGGGTTCCAGCATCAGCGACGCCGAATACGCCCGCGCGGGTGCCCAAATCCTGGACTCCGCGGACGAGGTCTGGGGCCGGGCCGGACTGGTCCTGAAGGTCAAGGAACCGGTGGAGTCGGAGTACCGCTACTTCCGGTCCGATCTGGTGCTGTTCACCTATCTGCATCTGGCTGCGGCACCGGAGCTGACGCGGGCCCTGATGGATTCCGGCACCACTGCAATTGCCTATGAGACGGTGCAGGAAGGACGCCTGCTGCCGCTGCTGGCGCCCATGTCCGAGGTGGCCGGGCGGCTTTCCGTCCAAGTGGGTGCGCAGTGCCTGACCTCCCCCGCCGGCGGTCCGGGACTACTCCTGGGCGGCGTGCCGGGCGTACGTCCGGCAAAGGTGGTGGTGCTGGGTGCCGGCGTGGCGGGCACCAATGCCGTGGCCGCGGCAGCCGGAGCCCAGGCCGATGTAGCCGTCCTGGACATCAACATTGAACGGCTGCGCCAGCTGGATGCCCAGTACGCCGGCCGCATCCGCACCATCGCGTCCAACGCCTTTGAAATTGAACGGGCCCTGGTGGACGCGGACCTGGTGATCGGTTCGGTCCTTATCCCGGGAGCCCGGGCGCCGAAGCTGGTCAGCAATGACATGGTTTCGCGAATGAAACAGGGCAGCGTCCTGGTGGACATCGCCGTGGACCAGGGCGGGTGCTTCGAGGACAGCCGTCCCACCACCCACCAGGATCCGACCTTCCGGGTACACGGATCCCTGTTCTACTGCGTGGCCAACATGCCCGGAGCCGTGCCCAACACCTCCACCTATGCGCTGACCAACGTCACCCTTCCGTACGCCGTCGCCCTGGCCGACCGCGGCGTCCGCGGCGCATTTAATGCCTCCCCGGCACTGGCCCGCGGGCTGAACATTGCCGGCGGCAAAGTGGCGCATGCGTCGGTGTCCACGGCGCTTGGGCTGGATCTGGCGGATGACTGGGCCGCGCTGCTGCCTGCCTGATCCCGGTGGTCGGGACGGCGGGGCGCCGCAGCCGTCCCGACCGCCGGCACTTACCCGCGGCGGCGCCTATCCCGCGGTGAAATGTGTCTGGGCAGGCTCGCCGTTCAGCCGGGCAACCATCTCCGCCGCGAGAACCCGAACCTTGAGGTTGCGTCCGTTGGAGGCCCGGCGGAGCGTGTCAAAGGCTTCCTGCTGCGTGCAGCGGTTCTGTCCCATGATGATTCCCACCGCCAGGTCAATGTCAGTGCGCGAGGCGAGCACGGCCTGAAGGTCTTCAACCGTAGCGGCATGCTGGGAAACCCGCACGGCGAGGAGCAGGGCGTGAGAGGCCTCGGCGGCATAGGTCCGGGCCACGCGCCGGAAATCCTCGTCAAAGACGTCCGGGTCCTTGGCATAAAGGTTCATGGCTGCCTTGGCGTGGCCGCCAAGTTTCAGCGGAACCGAGTACATCGACCGGATGCCGTAGTCCCTGATGTGCTCCATATACTCCGGCCAGCGCGAGTCCGAAGCGGCGTTGCCGACGTGGACCTCATCCTGGATCCGGATGGCGTGCAGGCAGGGCCCGTCGCCAAAGGCATACTGGATTTCATCCATCTGCAGCGCTTCGCGGTCGCTGCTGGCCACGGTGAACTGGTGATCGCGGGAACGCTGAAGCGTGATGCCGCAGTAAGTGGTGCCCCGGACTGACAGGGAGGACGCGGACAGCCGGGCAAGTTCCTGAAGGAAGTCCTGTACGTCCTCATGATGGACCAACAGGTCCTGCAGCTGCGCCCACTGGGCCGTTTCTGACATCAGCTCGTCCATATTTCCTCTATTTGGTTCCGTGCCGTTGTGAGGGCGGTCGGCACCGCCGGCCCGGAATTGTCTGCCGTGCGATTCGATATTACGATAAAGAACTCACGGTCAAGACGCGGCCATGGCATTCTGCGAACTTTTAAGCAGAGGATACCCATGGATTCCGCAGTTCAACGTCCCGTCTGCCATCAGTGCGGCGTGGACGACTACCTGATTTTTGAGTCTTTCACTCCCCCCGCCGGTGATGTTCCCGGCGTGGTCAACTACACATGCTCCGCCTGTGAATCCTTCGCGGGTCATCCGGTTCCGGCGGATTGGACCCCTCCAAGGTGGCGCAGTTGAGTCCTGACCGCAACACGGCGGGATACGTTCCGCGGCTTCTCTCCGCAGCGGCCTTCGTTACCAACCGGGCAACCGAAACATCGTTGGCCGAGCTGCGGCTCACCCAGGAACGTACCGCGGTTTTGCGCCTGCTGGTCGAGTCCCCCGCGGGTGAGGCCATGATCGCCGAAGCCTCCGGCCTGCCTGCCGGGTGCGTCCGGGACTGTGTCCTGGCCCTGCAGTGCTGCGGCTACATCACTTCCGGCCCCGATGGGCTGTGGGCAGTTACCCCCTCCGGTGCGAAGATCCAGGCCTCGGCGGACGACGCCGAAGTCCGGCTCATGTCCCGCGGCAACGACGACGTCGGGGCACTGCGCCAAGAGCTGCACGCTCTGATCCAGGCCCTGACGCCGCCGCCCGCGGATCCCGCTCCGAAATAGAGCCCCACTTCCGCTCAGTTACGCGAGGATCGTCGGAAAACGCTCCCACACCCGGTGGTTGGCCAGCAGTCCGCTGATTTCAGCAGCGACGTCCTCGGCCGTTCCGGCCACCACGCCGGGTGCATCCAGGGGGATGCCGGCAGCCATGAGGACTGAAGCGCCGTCGTTCCAGGTGCCGATGGCCTTGGCATGCCTGAAGGTCTCTGCCAGGAGCAGGGTGACCCGCGGATCCAGGGAAGGATGACCCTCAGGATTGCCAGCCTTGGCGTCCAGACTGTCGACGGCATCGGGAGCGGCTGCCCCCGAGGCTGCCACCACCACGGCGTCGAATTCGGTGGAACGCGCCGTGAGATAGGTACGCTGGACGGTCACTTCGCCGCCGAGTTTACCTCCGTGCGGGGCAATGACCAGCGGGACCATACCCTCCGCGTGCAGTGATGCGAGGACCGCTGAAAGCGCACCAAGATCGGTGGCATCATCCGCCACCACCCCCACCACACGGCCGGCGACCGGCCAGGATCCGCCCAGCTGGCTCAGCGCGGGGCTGGGCGGGGTGTCTTCCACGGCAACATTGGGAGCGGGAGCCTCAAGTCCAAGCCCTGTCGCCACTTCGGCGGCCAGTCGCTCATCGATGTTCGCGAGTGCCTGGAGCTGGCGCAGGCGGATGTTCTCCTCATAGCACTTGCCCAGTTCAAACGTGTAGGCCTGCACCACGTGGTCCTGCTCCACGGCCGTCAGGGAACGGAAGAACATCCGCACCTGGCTGTAGTGGTCGTCGAAGGTGGCTGGATTCTCACGCACCTTGCGGGAGGCAGGCACCTCGGCGGGGACGTCGATAAACGCACCCATGTCCGCGCCGGCCATAAAGGGACAGCCGCCGTCGAGCGAATTGGGATGGTAGGGCGCCACACCGGAATGGTCGGCATCCTGATGAAAACCGTCGCGGAGCATGTCATTGACCGGAGCATGCGGGCGGTTGATGGGGATCTGGCTGAAGTTCGGCCCACCCAGACGGGTCAGCTGTGTGTCGATGTAGGAGAAGAGCCGGCCCTGCAGCAGCGGGTCATTGGTGACGTCGATCCCGGGCACCAGATGTCCGGGGTGGAAGGCCACCTGTTCGGTTTCCGCGAAGTAATTGGTGGGGTTGGCGTTCAGAGTCATGGTGCCGATGATCTGCACGGGAGCCAGTTCCTCGGGAACCATTTTGGTGGGATCGAGCAGGTCGATGCCCTCGAACATCTCATCTTCGGTGTCCGGGAAAACCTGGATGCCCAGGTCCCACTGCGGGAAGGCACCGGCTTCAATGGCGTCGGCGAGGTCACGGCGGTGGAAGTCGGGGTCCATACCGTTGATGATCTGCGCTTCTTCCCAGACCAGCGAATGCACACCCTGCCGGGGCTTCCAGTGGAACTTCACCAGAGTGGTTTCACCCTTGGCGTTGATCAGGCGGAAGGTGTGGACGCCGAAGCCTTCCATCGTGCGGAAGGAGCGCGGGATGCCGCGGTCGGACATGTTCCAGATGGTGTGGTGCTGGGCTTCGGTGTGCAGGGAGACAAAGTCCCAGAAGGTGTCATGGGCACTCTGCGCCTGCGGGATCTCCCGGTCAGGATGCGGTTTGCCGGCGTGGATGACGTCCGGGAACTTGATGGCGTCCTGGATAAAGAACACCGGAATGTTGTTGCCAACCAGGTCATAGTTGCCCTCGTCGGTGTAGAACTTGGTGCTGAAACCGCGGGTATCCCGGACCGTGTCCGCGGAGCCGCGGGAACCCAGCACCGTGGAAAACCGCACAAACACCGGCGTTTCGGTTCCCTTGGCCAGGAATCCCGCCCGGGTAATGCCCTCGGCCGCGCCGTTGGCTACAAAGACGCCGTGGGCAGCTGCGCCGCGGGCATGGACAACGCGCTCGGGAATGCGCTCGTGGTCGAAGTGCGTAATCTTTTCCCGCAGGTGGTGGTCCTGCAGAAGGACCGGTCCGCGGGGGCCGGCCTTGAGGGAATGGTCCGTGTCCCGCAGCCGCGCTCCCTGCGCGGTGGTCAGGAACCTTCCGCTCTGGCCATTCGAGGCCTTTGGTGCGCCGGTGGGAACGCCGGTGGGAGAAACCGTCTCCGGTCCGTCCTGGTCAGACTTGGGCGGCAACGGTTCCCGCGGTTCGGTGGGCTCGGCCAGAGACGGTGTTTCCGGCGACGGGACGCCCGGGATGGGGAGATCGGGTACGGATGTGCTCTTGTCAGACATGAAAGCCTCCATCATGGTTCGGACCTGAGAGCAGCCCGAGTGGGGGCCGCTGTCCAACCACCCTACTGAATTAGTAAGCCTGCTGACACTTATTCCGCTGTCACCGCTTCGACGAGCTTCAACCACCCCTCGGTGATCCGCTCCAGGGACATACCGGCCGTCCGGTGAAGGTGCAGCAACAGGCCCGCTTCCAGAAATGCTTCCAGCTGATAGGCCGTCAGTTCGGGATCCCGGACGCCGGGAAGTGCCGCCAGAAGCATCGTGAGGTGGCTCAATTCGAGGACTCTTACAGGGTGCCGGTGTTGAGTGAAGCCGTCCACATCGGCTGCACGGCGCAGTTCTCCGGTGAGTTCCAGTGCTCGAATCCGCGCAGTACCAAACGCCTGCAGCCGCTGCAGCGGCGCTTCCGCCGGACCCAGCGGAGCAGGGCCGCTCATATAGCTTTCCTGAAAGCCCCGCTGGGCGTGGTCCAGCAGGGCCTGCATCAGCCCCGCCCTGCTGCCAAAGCGCCGAAAGACCGTACCCTTCCCCACGCCGGCCCGCCGCGCCAGGTCATCCATGGTCAGCGCTTCCACGCCGCGTTCGGAAACGATATCCAGAGCCGCCTCCAGGAGCAGACGCCGGTTTCGGGCAGCGTCCAGCCGCTCACATCCGAAACCCGCTTCTCCTGATCTGCTCATCTGCATGCGCGAAAGTCTAGCGCGTGAGGAATATAAACGGACCGCGGTCCGTTTATATTTGAGATGCATCATCCGTGCCGTCACCGGCACGGTCCCCGATAGGAGTTCACTTGAGCACTAAAGTACTTACCCTGGTCGGCAGCCTTCGCACCGGTTCAGTCAACCGCCAGCTTGCGGAAGCAGCCATCCTCAACGCCCCGGAGGACGTTGAGCTCATCATCCACGAGGGCATTGGCACCATTCCGTTCTACAACGAGGACATCGACGTCGAGGGATCCGTTCCCGAAGCTGCCGCCGCCCTTCGCACAGCTGCAGCGGCTGCCGACGCCCTGCTGCTGGTCTGCCCGGAATACAACGGGACTATGTCCGCCGTCCTGAAGAACAGCATCGACTGGCTTTCTCGTCCGTTCGGCTCCGGCGCCATCTCCGGCACGCCCGCCGCCGTCATCGGAACCGCATTTGGCCAGTACGGCGGAGTCTGGGCCCATGATGACGCCCGCAAATCCCTGGGCATCGCCGGCGCCCGCGTGGTTGAGGATGCGCGCCTATCCATCGGCGGCTCGGTGACGCGCTTTGCCCAGATCCACCCGAAGGACGATCCTGAGGTGGCAGAGCAGGTCCGCACCGTAATTTCGTCCCTGGCCGAAGCGTCCACCTCCGCTGCGGTCTAGCCTTACGACGAGGGCCTTGAAGGCCCATCAAAGATTAAAGGAGGACGGGACCGACTGCCCGAGCGCAGCTGGTCCCGTCCTCCCGCATGAGGCGGCTACTCCCAGAAGCCGCCGGCCCACGCCGCGTCCCGCAGGTAGTCGCGCGCGGGACCAACGTCCCACAGCTCCCCGCTCGACGCGACAATTCCCATGTCCCGCAGATCTTCAACAACGTCCTGGGAGCACCCCAGGACCTCTGACAGGTCCTGGGAACTGGCAGCTACCACCAGCTCGTTGCGACTTTCCACGGAATTCTCCTTTCAGATGCGCTGATTATTCTTGAGACCTGTGCCTGTCCTGCAGGGGAAGCTACTGCCTATCCAGCAGGGCAGCTTCGCGTTCCGTGCTCCAGCTCCGCGCATACAGTCCCAACGCGGCTTCTTCGCGGAGGGAGAGTCCCAAACGATTAAGGAGCATGTGCGCCTGATAGACCGTCAGGTGCTGTGCGCTCCGGCTCAGTCGGGCCTTGTCCGCCCGGTAAAGGTAGCTGTCGATGGTCCGGGACCACCGGCGGCGCCAGTTTTCCACGGCATTTTCGGCTGCAGTAGCCGCCATTAATCGATGGGTGGGCGTCACCTTCGCTGCCACCTGCACCGTCATCGCCTGACGCACACTTCCCGACCGCTGGCCGAACCCCGCCGTGCAACTACGCAGATGGCTGTCCCAATAGTAGTCCCAAGAGATCCTCCGCCGGTCAGGCCAACTTGCCGAACGCGGTCCCTTCATCATGGCGCGTGCGGTATCAAAGAGCAGCAGGGAACCAAAGGCCCATCTGTTCTGAACCTTGGGGAAGCGTGCTGTTGCCCAGGCCCCCAGCTCTGATGAGAGTTCAAAGACTTCTTCAGCCAGTGCCAATCCTTCAATGCCGCCGTATTTGGCCAGATCGGCTTCCAGCCGCGGGTTCTGCTGCTCCATTCCGGCAGGGCCCATCCGGTCCGTGGCCGGCTCGCTGAACTGCTGGGTCATTTCCAGGTGCCCAATCACACCCGTTGCCTGTTCACGCAGTGCGGCCAGCAGGCACTGCAGCCGCTCGATGGTTTCCGGTTCCCCGAGAATCCGAAGCCGGACATGTGCGTTGGCCGGCTCCATGCATCTGGTGTAGTACCACCGCTGAGCCCCCTGCGCCTGGGCCCGTGCCGCCAGCGGGGTAACCAATTCTCCAATGATGCCGTCCGCTACATCGAAGCCCCCGGTATAGAAGGAGAGCGTCCACCACTGTGCGGTTGAGCGAGTTCGTGAGGCGTTTCGAACTGCAGTCAGCTGTGTCATGGCGTGCATCCCCTCCGGGGTTGGTGCTTGGCTACCGCCGCTGGGCGGGACTTACTGTTTACTTTTACGGTTGCTGAAAGGTTGGTTTGTTCCCCCTGGGGGGAGGTTGCTAGATCCAGTCCCAAACTTTGGTGGTCATCTTCATTCCCCTCCTGTACCTGCGGCTGGTTCTCCAGCCTGTGCGGTTGTTTGACTCCGAAAGCTTCCCCCGCTGCGCAAGGCCCCGTCTACCCTTTCCGGTGCCCGGTTCCTGTCATGACCCGATTCACCCTTGCGTCAGCGTGCAGCGGTGTCGCGCTGAGCCCTTATCCCCCGGGATCAGCGCAATGTGGCCGCGTTTTTGCCAGCTGGTCTAGCCGCTCCGGAATCTGGCATTAAGCGGACATGTCAGTCTTTTCGTTGGCGTCCGGGCCGTCATCCGCCCCTCTGCAAGTCAACCCGACGCCGTCGGCCTGCTGCTCCGGAAGCTTTGCGCGGAGGATTTCCCGGATATAGTCGCGGTTCATCGCTGACACCGTCAGCCCGTCGCCGCCATAGTGTTCCACGCAGAGGGGGCCCTCAAACCCGGCTTCCAGCGCCATGCCGATCGCCTCCCGGTAATTGATGAAGCCAAGAGCCAGGGGGCGGGTGCCGATGCATAGGCACCGGTAGCCGGGTCGTAATCACGGAAATAGTTCTTCAGCTGCCAATAGTTGGTGTGCGGAAGCATTTTCTGCAGCATCTCGCGCCAGTCCTCCACCTCGCGGTGGAGGCGGACAATGTTGCCGATGTCGGGGCAAAGCCCCACGTTGGGCAGGTCCGCTGCCGTGACAAGCTCCACTGAGCTGTCAGCCGTACCAAGGAAGGTTCCTTCATACATCTCCAGGGACAGGCTTACTCCGCGTTCGGCGGCGTACTCTCCCAGCTCCCGGAAACGGTGCGCCGCCTTCTCTCGGTTCACGGGTGTCTCCTCATCCTCAGCCCCCTGAGCCAGCCAGAACCAGGTCACGTCCTTCTGCGCGCGCAGATGCTGTGCCTGGGATAGCGGGTTGTCGGCGTCGAGTTGGCCCGCCGCCTGGCCAAAGAATGGCTCGGCTACGTATTTGACCCCGCCAGCTCCTCAGCCGAGAAAGTGGATGCGATCAGCGGATACGAAAAGGGATAACCTCCGCTCCTGACCGCTCGCTCCCCCGCAAACCCGCCGCTGTGCACAAAGCAGCCTAGGTGAGTCACGAATCAGCCACAGCCCCGCTTGTCGATTAGGGTAGCCACAACGGGATCGGAAGGAGCAGGTGCGGTGGATCAAATATCCCTGGCCGTGTACCGGTACGCCGTGGGCAGCCCGGGATGGACCGTTGACGAGGCCTCCGAGGCACTGGGGTTTACCACGCGCTCCATCGAATCGGCCATCATGGCGCTGCGGGATCATTGCCTGCTGGTGCAGGCCAACGGGGGCCAGACCGGTTACGCAGCGGTGTCCCCCGATGTTGCCCTGGCGGAACTCGTAGACCCCGACGAGCGCGCCCTCTTGGATTTGCGGGCGCGGATTAGCGCCAAGCGGCGTGAGCTGGCCGGCCTGGGATCTGTCTATGCCGAGGCCAGCAGGCGCGCGTCCACTGATGCCGCCGTCGAGGTCCTCGAAGATCCAGGCCAGGTGATGAGCGTACTCATTGAGTACGCCCGCTCCGCATCCGACTGCGTCCTGATGGCGCGCCCCGGCCCCGGAGCCACCGCCGATACACAGGAGGAGAGCGTCCAGAAGGACGTCGATCTGCTGCGGCAGGGGGTGCAGCGGCGAACGCTGTACCATTCCAGCATCCGGGACCATATGCCCACCCGCAGGGCGGTCGAAGTTGTCACGGCCGCCGGCGGCGAATTCCGGACCCTGCCCCATATGCCGCTGCGGGCCGTGATCTTTGACGGAAAGGTGGCTGTGGTCCCCCGCGGGCGCGGCGCGGATGACCGGGCCGGTTTGGTCATCCGGGATCCTGATTTGATCCACATTTTTGTGCGTATGTTCGAATTCGCCTGGGAATTGGGTGAGCCGTTCCTGACCAAGGAACCGACATCGGGACAGCTGACCAGCATCCAGCGGTCAATCCTCCGCGCCCTGGCCTCGGGACAGTCTGATGAGGTTATTGCCCGGCGCCTGGGCATCAGTGTGCGCACCTGCCGCCGGCACATTGCCAAAATGCTGGAGGATCTGGGCGCCGAAAGCCGGTTCCAGGCCGGGCTGAAGGCACATCGCGCGGGGTGGATTTAGGCAACGGATGTTGCTCTCCAGTGAACCAACAGGGCTAGGATGTGGGGATGACTTTCGAGGAGACATCCGCCACGGTCCTGACCGCCGAAACCCAGACAGCTCTTGACCGGGCTACGGCCTCCACACACCGCCATGAGGCGCTGTTTTCAGACCGCGCCTTCCACATCAAGCAGTCGGCAGTCCGCGACGTCTTTGATATCTCGATCCGTCCGGGGCTGATCTCCCTCGCCGGCGGAAGCCCCTACCTCCGGTCACTTCCGCTGGCGGATCTGGGTGAGTCCGTGCGGAGCATCGTCGCCGACCACGGGCTGGAATCGCTGCAGTACGGTGCCGGGCAGGGAATGGAGGAACTCCGCATCCAGGCCTGTGAGGTGATGGCCGCCGAAGGCATTTACGACGCCGATCCCGCTGACATTGTCATCACCACCGGATCGCAGTCCGCCCAGGACGTAGCCGCGAAGGTTTTCTGCAACCCCGGCGATGTGGTGCTGTGTGAGGATCCCACCTATGTGGGGGCGCTCAACGCCTTCGAAGCCTATGAAGTGGAGATGCAGGCTCTGCCGGTGGATAGCGAGGGCCTCATCCCCGAAGCATTGGAGGAGCGGATCGCCGCGCTGCGGGAGCAGGGCAAAACCATCAAGATGCTCTACACCATTCCCAGCTTCAACAATCCCAGCGGGGTCACCCTGGCGGCCCACCGCCGGCCGCGCATTGTCGAGATCTGCACCGCGGCGAACATCCTCATCCTCGAAGACAACCCGTACGGAATGCTGCGGTTTGACGGCCAGCCCCTGGCTCCGCTGCGGGCGGGAAATCCGGATGATGTGCTGTACCTGGGCTCGTTCTCCAAGATCTTTGCCCCCGGGGTCCGAGTGGGCTGGGCCCTGGTCCCGCGGCATCTGCACCGCCGCTTCTATCTGGCCTGCGAGGCCGTGGTGCTCTGCCCGTCGCCGCTCACCCAGATGCTGGTTTCCGCCTACCTGCGCGACTACGACTGGATGCAGCACATCCGCGACTCACGGGTGCTGTATGCCTCGCGCTGCTCCGCCATGCTTGCGGCACTGACCGAGGAACTGCCCGACGGCGTGACCTGGACAGTGCCCGACGGCGGATTCTTCGTCTGGCTGAGCCTCCCGGACGGCGTGGACACCTATCCCCTGCTGTATGAGGCGATCGACGCGGGAGTGGTCTTCATCCCGGGCGCCGCCTTCTCGCCGTCGGACGAGCCCAGCAACAAACTGCGGCTGGCCTTCAGCGCGGTATCCGAAGAGGACATCGCCGAGGGCGTGCGGCGGCTGGCTCCGGTGCTGCGCCGCGCGGTGGAACACGCCGCGCGCTAGCGGTTCCTGCGGCGCCGTTCCAGGAATGGAAAGACCACAAGGAACAGGCCCAGGATGATCAGCAGGCGCCAGAAGGTGCCCAGGCCCGGGAAGAGAACGATCAGCAGGCTGGAGATGACAAACGCGACGGCCAGCAGGATGAGCGTGCGTTTAAGGTCAATGCGCGGCGGACCGCCTTGCCCCTGGGGGCCACGAGGAGTAGTCATAGTCCCCCGATCGTATCCGCCTGCCAACCGGCACGCAGCGCCCCAGCCTGCAAATGACCCGGCAGCTCCCTAATCGAGAAGCAGCGCCGGCTCTTCAAGGATGGAGGCGACGTCGGCCATAAACCGTGCCGAAAGGTCACCGTCCACCACCCGATGGTCGAAAGAGCCGCCCAGAGTGGTCACCCAGCGCGGGATGACTTCTCCGTCCAGCACCCAGGGCTTCTGCTTGATGGTTCCGAAGGCCACGATCGCCACTTCGCCGGGATTAATGATGGGCGTTCCGGTATCGATCCCCAGGGCCCCGATGTTGGTAATGGTCAGGGTTCCGCCCTGCATATCCGCCGGCGGGGTTTTCCCTGCCCGTGCAGTGGTTGCCAGGGAATTGAGGGCAATGGCCAGTTCCTTCAGGGACAGGTCCTGCGCGTCCTTGATGTTGGGCACCATGAGTCCGCGCGGGGTGGCTGCAGCAATTCCGAGATTCATAAAGTGCTTGACCAGGATCTCGTCGCCCGCCCAGGTGGCGTTGACGGAGGGATTCCGGGCTGCAGCCCAAATCACGGCCTTGGCCAGGATTAGCAGCGGTGAGACCTTGATGCCTTCAAAATCCCGTGACACCTTCAGGCGCTTCACGAACTCCATGGTCCGGGACGCATCCACGTCCACGAAGATGCTGACGTGGGGGGCCGTGAACGCACTTTGCACCATCGCCTTGGCCGTGGCCCGGCGCACGCCCTTGACCGGAATGCGCTCGATACGCTGGTCACCGGCCTTCTGCGCTCCGGCCCAAAAGGTGTCCGCCGAGTCCTGTTCGGATTCCCGCTGGGCCTGATAGCTGATCAGATCCTGCTTGGTCACTTCGCCGCTGGGACCGGTAGCCGGCACGTCAGCAAGGTTGATGCCAAGATCCTTCGCCGCCTTGCGCACCGGCGGCTTGGCCAGTACGCGCTGAAGCAGGCGAGTGAGAGTGTCCTGGACCGCGGCGCCGGCAGCGGCCACGCCCTGGGTGCGCGGGTCAGCGGCGCGGGCGTCAGCGGAACGTTCGGCCGCAGGTGCCACCGGCGGCTCAGGGGCAGGCGACTCAGGGGCAGGCGGCTCAGCGGAAGGAACCGGCGACGGCGAGGCAGGCTCTGCAGCTTGACCGTCCCCGGCTGGCTGTGCGGGCTGTGCTGGCTGCCCGGCGGCAGGACGGCTCATCCGCGGTCGCCGCTTCACGGCGTCGGCTTTGGGGCCGGTACCGGTGAGGGAAGCGCTGGGCTGTTCGTCCTCGCCCGCTGCCGCAGGAACCGGCGCCGGAGTCATGGGCGCACCCGGCTGCTGTCCGGTTTCCTGTGCCGGGGAAGCAGCGGTGACGCTAATGATCGGCGCTCCGACATCCACCGTCTGGCCTTCGTCCACAAACAGGGCGGACACGACGCCTGCGTAGGGGGACGGCAGTTCCACCAGCGACTTTGCGGTCTCGATTTCAACGATGACGTCATTGATCTCCACCGTGTCTCCGGCTTTGACCTTCCACTGGACAATGTCGGCCTCAGTGAGGCCTTCTCCTACGTCGGGAAGGTGGAACGTTCTCTCAGTCATGGCTTCTCAATCTTTGTGTGCGGCAAGCTTTGTGTGCGGCAAGCGTGGGCGGGGCCTTCCGGCCATGTTCCGAATCAGTAGGCGAAAGACCGGTCCAGGGCGTCCATCAGCTTGTCGATGTCAGGCAAATAGTGCTCTTCGACCTTGGCCACGGGATACGGCATGTGGAAACCGCCCACACGGATCACCGGCGCTTCCAGGGACAGGAACGCGCGCTCGGTGACCCGGGCAGCAATTTCACCGCCGATCCCGCCGAAGGTAGGCGCTTCATGGGTGACGATCAGCCGCCCGGTCTTGCGGACGGATTCCGTGATGGTGTCGAAGTCAATGGGCGAGATGGACCGCAGGTCCACCACCTCAATGCTCCGTCCGTCCTCCTCGGCGGCCTTGGCTGCTGCGAGGGCCACCGGCACCAGCGGTCCGTAGGCCACAATGGTGGCGTCAGTGCCCTCGCGCAGCACATGCGCCGCAAAGGGGTCGCCTGAGGGCTTCTCCGTATCGACGTCGCCCTTGAGCCAGTAGCGGCGCTTGGGTTCGAAGACAATCACGGGATCCAGGCAGGTCATGGCCTGCTGGATCATCCAATAGGCATCCTGCGGGTTGGAGGGGGTCAGGATCCGCAGCCCGGCGGTGTGCGCGAACAGTGCTTCCGGGGATTCCGAGTGGTGCTCAATGGAGCCGATTCCGCCGCCGTAGGGAATCCGGATGACCACCGGGGCACTCAGGGCACCCTCGCTGCGCGAGTGCATTTTGGCCAGCTGGGTGGTGATCTGGTTGAAGCCGGGGAACACAAAGCCGTCGAACTGGATCTCACAGACGGGACTGTAACCGCGCAGGGCCAGGCCGATGGCCGTTCCGATGATGCCGGATTCCGCCAACGGGGTGTCGATCACCCGGTCCGCACCGAAGTCCGCTTTGAGTCCCTCGGTCACGCGGTATACCCCGCCCAGGTCTCCAATGTCCTCACCCATCAGCAGTGCTTTGGGGTTCTGTGAAAGTCCCGCCCGCAGGCCGGCGTTGATGGCCTTGGCCATGGTCATGGTGCTCATGCGGTGGGCTCCTGGGAGTCGGCAAAGCCGGCCTCGTAGCGGCGGTGGAAGTCCAGTTCCTCCTGGATCAGCGGGTGGGCCTCGGCGTACACATCCGTGAAGGCGTCAGTAAATCCGGGTGACTGCATGGCCAGCACATCCTCGCGGAGCTTCTCCGCCATGACCTGCCCGTCCCTGGCAAGCGTCTCGAAGAACGCATCGTCGGCCAGGCCGGCGGCGCGCAGGTGCTTCTCCAGCCGGGTCAGCGGGTCCCGCGAGATCCACGCTTCCTCATCCGCGCTCAGCCGGTATTTAGTGGGGTCGTCGGCCGTGGTGTGGGCGCTCATCCGGTAGGTGAAAGCCTCAATCAGCACCGGTCCCTTGCCCGAGCGGGCATGCTCCAGTGCCCAGCGTGTCACCGCGCGGACGGCAACCACGTCATTGCCGTCCACCCGGATACCCGGGAAACCGTAACCCTTGGCCCGGTTGGCGAGCGGAATCCGGGACTGCACCTCGGTGGGCACGGAGATGGCCCAGTGGTTGTTCTGGCAGAAAAAAACCACCGGCGCGTCATAGGATGCGGCAAAGACCATGGCCTCGTGAACATCGCCTTCGGAGCTGGCGCCGTCACCGAAGTAGGCAACAGTGGCGGCTTCCGGAAGCTGCGGATCCATCTTCCGGTCACGGGCCATGCCCATGGCGTAGCCGACGGCGTGGGGCACCTGTGCTGCCAGCACCAGTGTGTAGAGGTGGAAATTTGACTCCCGGGGGTCCCAGCCGCCGTGCGAAACGCCGCGGAAGCGGCGCAGGAGGGAGGACAGTTTCAGACCGCGCGTCAGCGCAACCCCGTGCTCCCGATATGTGGGGAAGACGTAGTCCTGGGTCTGCAGGGCGCGGCCCGAGCCGATCTGTGCACCTTCCTGCCCGGTCATCGGCACCCACATCACCAGTTCACCCTGGCGCTGCAGCGCGGTGGCTTCCTGATCGAACCGGCGGATGGTGTACATATCCCGGTACAGCCCGCGAAGCTCCTCGGCGCCTAACTCTGCGTAGGCACTGTAGCTGCCGCCGTCGCGGAGCTTTCCTTCTGGGGTGAGTAGCTGCACCATCTCCGGCTCAGCATCGGCCCCGGCCGGAGCGCCATGTTGGCTGCTGTCCTCCGTTCCGAGAACTTCCGGAACGGAGCCCTGGACTGACACGCCGGTGTGCCCGTCCAGGGCTCCGCCGCCGGCACCGTCTCCGGGCAGGCGGGAGGCAGCTGCGGCCTCCGCGCGGGCGGCCATGTGCTTTAGGTCCATGCTTACTCCTCGCCGGGCGGTCAGGCGACCGGCTCCGTGCTAGATATATTCCCTGCATGGAATAGATCACCTGCAGGGAATATATGTGGAACGTACTTCACCCAGCCTAACGAGGGGCCGGCTTCCGTCCGCACTTAGGACACGCTAGGAAACCCGGGGTCCCTTTGTATAAGTCGCACATATTGCGAGGAATCGGGTGTTGGCCCCTTCCTCACCGATCGTGACCCGTATTCCCTCGGTGCCGAAGGCGCGCACAGCGAGAGCCTGCTGCTCGGCCAGCGCCGCAAACTCGGGAGTGTTCTCCCCTAGATCAAGCCACACGAAGTTCCCCTGCGCGTCCGGAATACGCCAGCCGAGCTCCTTTAGGCCCGCTACCACCCGGGTCCGCTCGGCAACCAGTCCTTGTATTCTTTCCACAAGTTCCCCGTGGTGCCGCAGCGAGGTCACCGCAGCCGTTTCAGCCAGCTGCGAGACGGCAAACGGAACCGCGGCAACGCGCAGGTACTGGGTCACCGCCGGATGCGACACGGAGTATCCGACACGCAGACCGGCCAGCCCGGCGCCTTTGGAGAAGGTCCGCAGGACCACCACGTTGGGGTGCCTGCGGTACATCTCGATGCCGTTGACGGCCTCCGGATCCCGGACAAAGTCCTCGTACGCCTCGTCAATCACCACCAGCACATCCGAGCGTACCCGGGCTAGGAAGTTCTCCACCTGCGAGGCGGTCAGAGCCGGGCCGGTGGGGTTGTTGGGGGTGCAGAGGAGGATGATCCGCGTGCGGTCGGTGACCGCTGCGGCCATGGCCTCCAGATCATGGGTGCCGTCCGGGAGCAGCGGCACCTGCACGCTGTCTGCGCCGGAGAGCCCCACACTGATGGGATACGCCTCAAAGGAACGCCAGGGGTAGATGACCTCATCCGGGACCCCGTGTTCGTCCTGGCCTGCGAAGGTGGCAAGAATTTGGTTGAGGGCGCCGAGGCTTCCGCCGCCGGTGACGATATCCTCTGCCGGGATGTCCAGAAAGGATGCCAGTTCAGTGCGCAGCGCAGTGGACAGCGGATCCGGGTAGCGGTTGATATCCTGCCGCTTGCTGATCGCTTCGAGCACGGCCGGAAGCGGTGGAAACGGGTTCTCATTCGAGGACAGTTTGTAGCTCTGCAGTCCGTCGATAACCTCCGGGGGCTTGCCTGCGGCGTAGCGGGGCAGCTTACCCAGAACCGTGCGGGGGCGGATGGCTGGTGCCTGAACGTCAGCGGTCTGAGCGTCCTTCTCGGTGGTCGTCATAGGCTTAACCCTAATAGCCGTTGGCGCTTCAGTGATCTGTGACACCGCCGGGGCCACTGGGTGGTGTGTCAGCATGGAGGCATGCGCTTCC
This sequence comes from Arthrobacter sp. UYP6, assembly GCF_040547315.1. NCBI lineage: Bacteria > Bacillati > Actinomycetota > Actinomycetes > Micrococcales > Micrococcaceae > Arthrobacter > Arthrobacter sp. UYP6. The sequence continues at coordinate 26,034 of NZ_JBEPPM010000013.1, read as the reverse complement.
TGATTCAGATCATTATCAATGCCCTTGCCCTGTATGTGGCCAGCTGGCTGCTGCCGGGCATCACGGTGACCGAGACCGGAGGTGCGCTCACGGGAGATCCCACTTTCGACCTTGTGCTGGCCTACCTCTTTATCGGCCTGCTGTTCGGCGTGGTGAACGCCCTGATCCGCCCAATCGTCAAGTTGCTGTCCCTGCCGCTGACAATCCTGACCTTGGGGCTCTTCACGATCATCATCAATGCGGCAATGCTCATGCTGACGTCCTGGCTGAGCAGTTACACGGCCATCAACTTCGGTGTTGACTCCTTCTTCTGGACCGCCGTACTCGCCTCGATCATCATCAGCCTGGTTTCCCTGGTGGCCGGCTCACTGACCGGGACGCGGCGGTAGCAGCGGCGTCCCCGCGCCGGGCAGTGGAAGGAACGGGCGGGGCACCAGCGGCCCAGCGCCGGGTGGAGGCAGAGGCTGATGTGGCAGCGTACTGGTTTCTCCCGGCGGCTGCATTGGCCCCTGCGGCTTGGACGATGATTTTCTGGAGAACCTAAACAGGCTGCGCGTGGTTATGGTCCCCGGCAGAATGATTTCGGAAAGATACCCCAGCGAGTCTTTCAGGGACGGGTCTTCACTGCGGTCGGCCTGATCCGCCAGATCCAGGTACATGTCCAGGTCATGGCCACGTCCCAGTCCGCCGTCCGACCAGCCGTCCACCGACGACGTTCCGGACACCGTCACACGGTCCGGCGTGTCCGGATTGGATGAACCGTCCAGCCCGGGGACCCAATCCCGCTCATGCTCAAAGTTGAGCACCCTCACTCCGTCGGGGATGTTCCTATCCCCGGCCGGTGCGCCTGCTGTCACCACCATCTCCACCGAAAACCGGCCGTCCTCTGCCAGCCGCGCTCCCGTGTTGACAGCATGGATTCCTCCCTGGCTGTACCCCACAAGGATCACCTCGTCACCGGCCGAGGCTCCGGCCTGGCGCAGCGCTTCAGCGACGGCGTCGGCAACGTACCGGCTGTCCTCCGCCCGGCCTTCGGCATTGCCATAGAAGTCAAAGGGATTCGGTCCCACCAGGAATGTCCCGGAATTCTGGGTTCCCGGGAGCGTAACAATCCGCACCGGCTTTCCGTGCCGGTATCCGGTGAGGATCTCCACCACGCCGGGCCCCGGCGTTCCACCTCTGTCCGTGCCGTCCAATCCATCCAGCAGCACCTTGGACCGCTCCAGCAACGCCTGCGCTGTTCCACTCACCCGGACCGTTTCGAGGCCCGCCTCAACCTTTGTCACCTCGATGGGCCGAAGCTTCCCGTATCTGCCTTCGGCAAGAAGGCCCATCACCACCTTGATGGCAATCCATTCCTGCTCCGGCATCATGAAATCCAAAGGGGTGCGGCCGGGATGGGCCCACCCTCCCCCGTTCCACATCGCCAAACCCATATGAAACCGCAGACGGGCGAGGGCATCCTCCATCCGCCCCTCGACGTCCAGATAGTTCCCGGCAGCCTCCCGAAGGTCTGCTGCCGCTTCCTCCAGCTCTGCCATATTCCGCTGAAGACCTCGGATGACGTGTTCAGCAGCGGCGGCGGCCTGATGCGCATGGCGGTGCACCGCACTGGTTCCGTTGAGCAGCAGGTACATTTCCGTGCATTCCGCCCGGAGGTCCGCGAGGCGTGAAACCACCCCCTGCAGGGCATCGGCCACCCGCTCCAATTCCCGGAACTCAACGGTCAGCCCGTGGGAGCCGCCCCTCACCCGGATTCCGGACGCAGAACCCTCCCCGGCCCACTTCGCTGCCATTTACTGCACCTCATGACCGAGTGAGCGCAGTTCCTGTACATGCTGCTCCACGGCCGCGGCGCAGTCCCTCAGATCCGCGGCCGTGGCGGAGACACTCTTGATGTGCTGGCCACAAAGTTCTTCGAACCGGCCGGCGGCCTCGGATCGCCATTCCATCCGGACAAGGCCCGGCAGCACCTGTTCAATGGCGGTCAGCTCCTCCGCTGCCCTGATGACGTAGGCGGCAGCCCGGTTCGCCGCGTAGACATCCGCCGGGTTAACAGGCGCAACCTCCACACTCATACTCATGGAGCCCTCCCTCCAGTTTGCTCCAATTCGCCCGTCCGGCAGTTCGGAGCTTCCGTTATGTCACGGCGGTGCAACGCGCACTCCCGCCAAAGCGGCCGCCGGGGACAAGGCCGCAGATCGCGCCCAGGCGGAGAGGCTGTGGAGGACAAGTCACAGAGCAGGCCGTACCGCCGGAACATGAAAGAATTGCCGCATGGCTGAATCCGCTGCTCCCCGCGTCCCCCTTGCCTCCGTCACCCCCGCCATTGCCCTGGGCCCGTTGGACGGCCGCTACCGCGGTGCCACGGCTCCGCTGGTGGACTACCTGTCCGAAGCGGCCCTGAACCGCGACCGCACCCATGTGGAAGTGGAGTGGCTGATCCACCTCACCTCCCACTCCGTACTTCCCGGAACGGCTCCGCTCAGCACGCAGCAGCAGACCCAGCTGCGCGAGATCGTCTCCGGCTTTGACGGGAATTCCGTGGCCGAACTGGCCGAAATTGAACAGGTCACAGTTCACGACGTCAAGGCGGTGGAGTACTACATTGGCCGCCGCCTGCCCGCGATCGGCATCGAGAACCTGACCACCCTGGTGCACTTCGGTTGCACCTCCGAAGACATCAACAACCTCTCCTACGCCCTGGGCATCAAGGGCGCCGTGGAGAACGTGTGGCATCCCGCAGCACTGGACCTGGTGGACCGGATCACTGCCATGGCTGAGGAAACCCGCGCCGTTCCCATGCTTTCGCGCACGCACGGGCAGCCTGCCACCCCCACCACCCTGGGCAAGGAACTGGCGGTGACGGCCCACCGGCTGACCCGCCAGCTGCACCGCATTGAAAAGACCGAATACCTGGGCAAGATCAACGGCGCCACCGGCACCTACGCCGCGCACTACGCCTCGGTGCCCGGCGCCGACTGGGAGCAGGTGGCCCGCAGCTTTGTGGAAGGCCTGGGCCTGACCTGGAACCCGCTGACCACGCAGATCGAGTCCCATGACTGGCAGGCCGAGCTGTACGCGGACATTGCCCGCTTCAACCGGATCCTGCACAACTTCTGCACCGATGTGTGGAGCTACATTTCGATCGGCTACTTCAAGCAGATCCCCGTGGCCGGCGCCACCGGATCCTCCACCATGCCGCACAAGGTCAACCCGATCCGCTTCGAGAACGCCGAAGCCAACCTGGAAATCTCCAACGGACTGCTGGATACCCTGGCCTCCACCCTGGTGACGTCCCGCTGGCAGCGCGACCTCACCGATTCCTCCTCGCAGCGCAACATCGGCGTGGCGCTTGGCCATTCAATACTGGCCATCTCCAACGTAGTCAAGGGCCTTGAGCGCCTGGACGTGGCCGACGACGTCCTGGCCGCCGATCTGGACACCAACTGGGAGGTACTTGGAGAAGCCATCCAGATGGTCATGCGGGCCGAGGCCATTGCCGGTGCCCCCGGCATGGACAACCCCTATGAGCGCCTGAAGGAACTGACCCGCGGACACCGGGTCGACGCGGACCGCATGCGCGAGTTCGTCACCGGCCTGGGCCTGCCTTCCGAGGCCGAAGCGCGGCTGCTCGCCCTGACGCCGGGCAAGTACACCGGCATCGCCGAGTCGCTCGTGGACCACGTCACGAAGTAACTGCCCGCATAACCGCGCAGGAGCGGCAGCAGGCACGACGGCGGGAGGCCGGGTTTCATCCCCGGCCTCCCGCCGCTGCGTTGAAGCACCGGCTGACCCTCCAGCCGCTGGTGCGCTGCGGGCAAGATCACATCTCCCAAGGTCTTGATTAAACAGTGCATCGCGATATATCGTGATGTTATCAATTAGATCCAGAGAAGGAGATCAACCATGCGCAACCCACGCACACATCATGTTCCGGGCACCGCCCCTGAGTTTTCCCGCGAAGCCCGCGCGTTTTTCTCCGAAACACCGGAGTTTGCCGCCGGCACACCCGGACCGGCACGCCGGCGGCACCACCACTCCCCCATGGGTCCCGGCGGCATGCCGGGACCCATGGGCGGCGGCCGCGGCCGCGGCAGGGGACATCACGGCGGTCCCGGAGGCCGCCGGGCCGGCCGCGGCGACGTCCGGGCAGCAGTCCTGCTGCTGCTCGACGCCGAGCCGATGCACGGTTACCAGCTGATCCAGGCGATCACGGACCGCACGAACGGCAGCTGGAAGCCCAGCCCGGGAGCCATCTACCCCACCCTGGCCCAGCTCGAGGACGAGGGGCTCGTGACCATCGAGGCCAGCGGCGGACGCAAACTCGCCCGCCTCACGGAAGCCGGACAGCAGGAAGCCGCAGCCCAGGCCGAGGCCAATGACCCCTTCGCCGACTTTGCAGCCGGAAACAGTGGACCCGATCTTCGCGCCCTGCTGCACGAGCTGGCCGGCGCCGCGCGCCAGGTGGGCATGGCCGGCACCCCGGAACAGGTCACGGCGGCTGCGGCGCTGCTGGCGGAGACCAAGCGGTCGCTCTACCTGATCCTTGCCGGCGAAACTCCTGCAGCAGCTCCTGCCGCAGACCCGGCCGCGGACCAGGACTAGCGCAGTGGCACTTGCTGCCTCAACCATAGACGACGGCGGGAGGCCGGGTTTGATACCCGGCCTCCCGCCGTCGTCGTTAGACCGTTGCAGTCACTTCAGCAGTACACCCAACGCCTAGTCCGCAGCAGCCAGCTGTCCGCAGGCGCCGTCGATCTCCTTGCCGCGGGTGTCGCGCAGCGTGGTGGGGATGCCGGCGTCGATCAGGTGGTTGATGAACTCGCGGGTGACATGCGGTTCCGGTGAGGTCCAGATGGAACCCGGAGTGGGGTTCAACGGAATCGGATTCACATGCACCCAGCCGCGGCCGCGCGAATTGAGCTTCTTCGCCAGCAGATCGGCACGCCACGGATGATCGTTCATATCCTTGATCAGGGCGTACTCGATCGAGACGCGGCGGCCGGTGACGCGGTAGTAGTTGTACGCGGCGTCCAGTGCCTCGTCCACCTTCCAGCGGCTGTTGACCGGGATCAGCTCGTCGCGCAGCTCGTCGTCCGGAGCATGCAGGCTCAGCGCGAACGTCACCGGGATGTTCTCCTCGGCCAGCTTGTTGATCGCCGGCACCAGGCCCACGGTGGAGACGGTGATGTTCCGGGCGCTCATGCCCAGACCTTCGGGAACCTCGGCGGCCATCCGGTGCACGGCAGTCATGACGCGCTTGTAGTTGGCCAACGGCTCACCCATGCCCATAAAGACAATGTTGGTGACGCGCTCGGCGTCGTGCCCGCCGTCGCGGCGCTTACCGCCCAGGCCGCCCTCCTTGATGACCCGGTTTGCCTGGACAATCTGGTCCAGGATTTCCGCAGCTGACATGTTCCGGGTCAGTCCGGCCTGGCCCGTGGCGCAGAACGGGCAGTTCATACCGCAGCCGCACTGGCTGGAGACGCACAGCGTGATCCGGCCGGGGTAGCGCATGAGGACGGACTCCACGAGGGAGCCATCAAAGAGGCGCCAGAGGAACTTGATGGTGTCGCCGTTGTCCGTGGTCAGGCGCTTCACTTCAGTGAGCAGTGTCGGGAACATCTCCTGCACCAGCTCATCACGGCGCTCCTTGGGGAGGTCGCTCATGGCCTCGGGATCCGTGGTGTAGTGCTGGAAGTAATGCACCGAGAGCTGCTTGGCGCGGAACGCCGGCAGGCCCAGTTCCTTGAGCTTGGCCTGCCGTTCGGCAAGGCTCAGGTCGGCAAGGTGCACCGGAGGCTGGGAAACCCGCGGAGATTTGAACTGCAGCAACGGGCGGCCGTCGGGCTCCTTGGCCTGCTCCCACCCCTCAGTGGCGGGCCGCACCTGGGCCTTCCGCGCCTGAAGCTGCGCCTTGGAGGTGCCAACCGGCTTGGACGGGGTTGCGGAGGAAGTATCGAGGGAAGTCATCCCTTCCATTTTTGCACGCATCCGGGTTCGGTGCTTTCTGTTAGCCAACTCGCCACGGTGCTGAAACACCCTTGAAACCGCACGCTCCTAGATTGAAGGAAAAGCCCGCTCCGGCGTGCCCTCACCAGGAGGTCTCCATGCTTGCCGATCAGCCACCGAACCTCACCATCCGCGAAGTGCCCTGGAGCAACCCCGTGGGCGCTGATCTTCGCGCCGCCCAGCAATCGGAGCTGAACTCGCGCGTTGGCACGGTAGCCAACGAACCGGCGCCGCCCTCCGCCGACGACGTGACTGTTTTCCTGGTCGCCTATGAGAAGAGTTCGGGCCAGCCGCTGGGCTGCGGAGGGTTGCGGCGGCTGGATGACTCGACGGCGGAAATCAAGCGGATCTACGTCCTTCCGTACGCCCGAGGCTCGGGTGTGGCCACCGCCGTCCTCACGGCCCTGGAGTACCGGGCGCGGGCCGCAGGCTACGCGGTGATCACGGCCGAGGCCGGGTCGGCGCAGCCGGACGGCCGGCGGTTCTACCAGCACGGCGGTTACACGGTGGTGCCCAACTTCGGCCCGTACTCCGGGTTGGAGGACTCAGTGTGCTTCGCGAAGACCATTGGAACCGGAATCTGCCCCCCGCCTCCGGGAACCGCTGCGCCCCGGAGCCGACTGGCCTGAGGCCCGCTGCTCCGGGGGCTGATCCGGGCCCGTCCCGGAAATACCTCAGTACTCGATGCGGCTCACTGTTGAGGCCCAGGCATCAAACGGGGCTGTGGCCGGAACTTCCCCGGCCGTCTGCTGGGTCACCTGGAGGGAACGTTCGGCCACCGGCGTTTCAAAGTACTCATAGAACACTGCGTCATCGAATCCTGCCCGTGCCGCATCCTGGCGGTCGGCGGCAAAAACCACCCGTTCCAACCGTGCCCATAGAGAGGATGCCAGGCACATGGGGCAGGGCTCACAGCTGCTGTACAGCACGGCGCCGCTGAGATCATGGGTTCCCAGCCCCGCTCCGGCGGCGCGGATGGCGGTCACCTCGGCATGTGCGGTGGGATCGTTGTTGGCCGTAACGCGGTTGACGCCGTCAAAAACCCTGCCGTCCACAGCAACGACGACGGCGCCAAACGGCCCGCCCCCCGCAGCCACATTGGCGGTGGCCAGGTTGATGGCACGGGCAAGGTATTGGGCGTCACTGGTGGTCATGGATATCTCCTTGGGTGCGGATCGCCGGCAACCACTGCCGGAACAGCCAGGTAGATAGCACCACACGGTGCCCGCCTTCGGCAGCACAAGGCTAGCACCCGGCACACACCGAACCCGAGACCCAGCGAGGTGGCTCTGGACTGGGCCGGACCGGTGTGGGAACGTACAGGGACAAGAGCTGGCCGAACCACTGAACGGGGTCGGCCGGGAAGCGCCGCCCCCGAAAGGACGCCGCCATGGAGCGCATGATTTTTCCCAATCTTCCCGTCGCGGACCTGCGCAAGTCCACAGAGTTCTATCTGGGGCTGGGATTCGTCCAAAACCCCCAGTTCAGCAATGAGGACTGCACGGCCGTGGTGGTTTCTGACACGATTGTTGTGATGCTGCTGCAGCAGGAATTTTTCCAAGGCTTCCTGCCCCAGGGTGACACCCCGCACCTGCGCGCAGCGGGCAAGGAAGTCCTCAACTGCCTTAGCTGTGAGACCCGTGAGGAGGTTGACGCTTTCCTCGCAAACTGCGCCAAGGGCGGCGGTGCTGTCTTCCAGCCGGCCAGGGAACAGATGCCGGGCATGTATTCCGGTGCAGCCGCTGACCCGGACGGCCACGTCTGGGAATTCATGTGGATGGACCCGTCCATCCCCGAATAGAGCCCACGCTGGGCTTGGGAGGCTGCGCTTGTATCCCGTGATTTATCCGCGCCTTCCGGTGGCGGATCTGGATCGGTCCACCGGCTTCTATCTGAGTCTGGGTTTTTCCCTCAATGAAAAACTCAGCACAGCGAATCTCTCGGCGATGAATATTTCTGCAGCAATTGTCCTGATTCTTGTTCCGGAACCCTTCCGGCAGGAAATCCGCACGTCCCTGGCCTTCCCCACACGCAGTGATGTGGATGATCTGCTCTCTGCCTGTGTGCCGGGCGGAGGCGCAGTGACGTCCCGTGCCCGCCTGCGGCCGGACGGCGTCTATCTGGGAACAGCAGCGGATCCGGACGGACATCTTTGGGATTTTCTGTGCCGCGCCGGCGGACCGTAGGAAGGAAACCTGTAGCCTCAGGCGGAAGCAGTCAAGCTCATCGAAAGAGGAACGGCACGGGCATGAGTACAGGAACCTCAGCGGAGAACGGATCGGAGTTCCCGCATCCGGCGGACGGCCAGGATGTCATCCGGGTCCATGGAGCCCGGGAGAACAACCTCAGGGGGATCAGTGTTGAAATCCCCAAGCGCCGCCTGACGGCGTTTACCGGTGTCTCCGGATCGGGCAAGAGCTCGCTGGTGTTCGGAACCATAGCCGCCGAATCCCAGCGAATGATTAACGAAACCTACAGCGCCTTTGTCCAGGGTTTCATGCCCAACCTGGCCCGTCCTGACGTTGACCTGCTCGAAGGGCTAACCACGGCCATCATTGTGGACCAGGAGCGGATGGGCGCGAATCCGCGCTCCACTGTGGGCACCGCCACCGATGCCAACGCCATGCTGCGCATCATCTTCAGCAGGCTTGGCACCCCGCAGATCGGCTCGCCCAATGCGTATTCCTTCAATGTGCCCTCGGTGAAGGCCAGCGGTGCCATTACGGTGGAGCGCGGCGGCCGGACCAAGGCCGAGAAGGCCACCTTCAACCGGCTCGGCGGCATGTGTCCGCGCTGCGAGGGCATGGGATCGGTGACCGACTTCGACCTGACCGCCCTCTATGACAACAGCAAGTCCCTCAACGAGGGTGCGCTCACCATTCCCGGCTACAGCATGGACGGTTGGTACGGGCGGATCTACAACGGCACCGGGTTCTTCGACCCGGACAAGCCGATCGCCAGGTTCACCAAACGGGAACTGCACGATTTGCTCTACAAGGAGCCCACCAAGATCAAGGTTGAAGGCATCAACCTGACCTACGAGGGTCTGATTCCCAAAATCTCCAAATCCATGTTGTCCAAGGATCCTGAGGCCATGCAGCCGCATATCCGCGCCTTTGTGGACCGGGCCATCACCTTCACCACCTGTCCCGAGTGTGAAGGGACCCGGCTCAGCGCTGAGGCCCGCTCCTCCAAAATCAACGGCAGGAATATTGCCGACGCATGCGCCCTGCAGATTACCGACCTCGCCGAGTGGGTCCGCACTCTGAAGGAACCGTCAGTGGCACCGCTGCTGGCCGGGCTGCAGCACCTCCTGGATTCCTTCGCCGAGATTGGACTGGGTTACCTCAGTCTGGACCGCCCATCGGGGACGCTCTCCGGCGGGGAATCCCAGCGCACCAAGATGATCCGGCACCTGGGCTCTTCACTGACGGACGTCACCTATGTCTTTGACGAACCCACCATCGGCCTGCACCCGCATGACATCGAGCGGATGAACCGATTGCTCCTACAGCTGCGGGACAAGGGCAACACCGTGCTCGTCGTCGAGCACAAACCCGAGACCATTGCCATTGCCGACCACGTGATCGATCTGGGCCCGGGGGCCGGGAGCAGCGGCGGCACTGTGTGCTTCGAGGGCACGGTGGAGGACCTGCGTGGCAGCGGAACCGTCACCGGAGCGCATCTCGATGACCGGGCCCGGCTGAAGGACACGGTGCGCTCCCCCGCCGGCGCCATGGAAATCCGGGGCGCCGCAGCAAACAACCTTCAGGACGTCGACGTCGATATTCCCCTGGGCGTGTTCTGCGTGCTTACCGGCGTGGCCGGTTCCGGAAAGAGCTCGCTGGTTCAGGGGTCGGTGGCCCGCCGGGACGGCGTGGTGGTGGTTGACCAGGGTGCCATCAAGGGTTCCCGGCGCAGCAATCCGGCCACTTACACGGGGCTGCTGGAACCGATCCGCAAGGCCTTCGCGAAGGCCAACGGCGTCAAGCCGGCGCTGTTCAGCTCCAATTCGGAGGGCGCCTGCCCCGTCTGCAACGGTGCCGGGGTGATTTTCACCGACCTGGGCGTGATGGCCACGGTGGAATCGGCCTGCGAAGAATGCGGCGGCAAACGGTTCCAGGCGGCGGTGCTTCAGTACACGCTGGGCGGAAAAAATATCGCGGAGGTGCTGGGGATGTCGGTGGCCGAGGCCGCGGAATTCTTCGGCAGCGGCAACGGATCGGACGGCACGGGGGCTCCCACGCCGGCAGCGCACAAGGTCCTCGTCCGGCTCGCCGACGTGGGGCTGGGCTACCTGCAGCTGGGTCAGCCGCTCACCACTCTTTCCGGTGGCGAGCGGCAGCGGCTGAAACTGGCCGCACAAATGGCCGAAAAGGGCGCGGTCTATGTCCTTGACGAGCCCACCAGCGGGCTGCATCTGGCGGACGTGGACCAGCTATTGGGCCTGTTGGACCGGCTGGTCGATTCCGGCAAGTCGGTCATTGTTATTGAGCACCACCAGGCGGTGATGGCGCACGCGGACTGGATTATCGACCTGGGCCCGGGCGCCGGGCACGACGGCGGGCGGATAGTTTTCGAGGGGACTCCCGCGGACCTGGTGGCCGGCAAATCCACGCTCACCGGCGAGTATCTGGCCACGTACGTGGGCGCCTGAGACGCCTCGAGTTGCCTGAGGCGCCCTAGCCGGCCGGCTGCACGCACCGGGTATCCATGGTGAGCGTTACGGCGCCGTCGCCCTCGTCCGCGGTGAGTGTGACCTGAATGCCGCCGGTCTCCTTGAGCGAGGCGGCGTGCGTTCCGCCGCAGGGAATCCGGACCGTGCCGTCGGGGAGGTCAACGGCCCAGCGTCGCATGTCGGTGAGGCCGCCGCCGTCGCACTCAATCCGTACCTCCGCCCCGGTGGCCGTCCAGCCGGCCAGGATGGTGTTGATGCCGGCTTCGGCGGCGGGCAGGTCCGCCAGCAGGGCGTCCGGCAGAAAACCCTTGCGGCGCAGGGATTTGCCCAGCCGGTACACATCAGTGGAGCCGTGTTCGGCGATGGTGGACGTTTCGATGGCCAGCGCGTCAAAGTTGGGGTTGCCGGCGGCGTCGGCCATGACGTCCTTTTTCCAGGCCCCGGCGAGCTGCCGGTTCAGCGCCAGCGACGCCAGGTGGCAGGCGGTGTGGCCGGCCGAAAGCGCGGTCCGGTAGGCGCCGTCGACCTCGATCCGCACGGATTCCCCCTCCTGCACCGCGGCCGCGGCCGGAAGCACATGCGCCACGGTGAAAGCCCACCCCTCGGTGCCCTTCTTCACCGGGATGTCAGCGCCCAGGAACAGGGAGGAGCCGTCGGCGGCGGCAACCACAGCGTCCTGCAGCTCATAGGAAACACCCCCGGCGACGGTCAGCACTGCACGGTCCGCGCCCTGATCCGGCCAGCCGGCGTCCACGGGATGAACGGCAGTAGTGTCCAGCAGGACCGCCCGGGTGCCGTCCCCGAGGTCCTGGACGTGGAGGACGGTGCCGGTGGATTCCACGGCGCCGGACGGATAGGTGACAGTTGTATCTACGGTAGGCAGGCTCACACTCCCACCCTATCGAGTGAATTTGGCACCAAAACCGTGACGGCGGTCACTGGATTCTTCGTCTGGGTCCACAGGGGGGTACAGTTCTAAGTACGACGCGGGGTGGAGCAGTTCGGTAGCTCGCTGGGCTCATAACCCAGAGGTCGCAAGTTCAAATCTTGCCCCCGCAACCAAGAAGATGGTCCTCATCGGTGAAAACCGATGGGGGCCGTTTTGTTTAAGGGTCTTGTTGACCCTCCATTCTAGACTGGCGGAATGACTGCCGTGCGTCCCGCTTCCTCCCTGCTCACCGGCCAGACGGTCCACCTCGAGCCGCTGACCCCCGAACTGCTCCCCGACCTGCACCGCGCCATTGCGGTGCCCGAAGCTTTTGCCGGCGGCTACGGCGGCGGCCCGGCGGGGCTGCGCTCGGATCCGGACGCCTTCGCCGCCTGGGCGAAGACATATTACCGATGGGATGCGCTGCCGTTCGCTGTACGGTTGCTTCAGGACGGGGCACCCGGCGCCGTGGTGGGCACCAGCACCCTCGCTGATGTGGATCTAAAGAACGAGACGGTGCAGCTGGGGTGGACTGCCTACAGTCCCTCGGTCTGGGGTACTGCCGTCAACGCCGAGAGTAAACTCCTGCTGCTCGGGCATGCCTTCGACGCCGGATTTGGCCGGGTCAGTCTCCAGGCCGATTCCCGGAACGCCCGTTCGAGAGCCGCGATCGAGAAACTCGGCGGCGTTTTTGAAGGCGTCCTGCGCCGGGACAGGCTCCGCGCGGACGGTACCTGGCGCGATACTGCCGTGTATTCGATACTCGCCACGGAGTGGCCCGAGGTTCGAGCCGGACTGCGGGGCAGGCTTGGCCGGTTCTCCGGCGAACATATTTTATGAGCGGAACATCTGCGGGGAGCGGCGCAGAGGGACGAAGGCCCCCTAAAGGGCAGGCGGGAAGCCGTCCCTGGGCCACCAGGCCGGCAGCAGGTTGACCAGTGACGCCAGCCAGGCTTCGACGTCGTCGTCATCGCCGGCAACCCACTGCTCAATCCAGCAGGCGTAGGCGCCGCCGAGAAAGGCCGCGGTCACCTCCAGGTTCAGCGGCGGCACCAGGTCATGGCCCTGCCACACATACAGCGAGAGGAGAAAACGCAGCCGCAGTCCGTCCGCCAGGACGGACTGGAACGTTCCGGTGTGAAAGAGCGCGCGGTAGACGCGCCGCTCCGCCAGGGTGTATTGCAGGATCTGCCGCACCGCATCGACGTACAGGAAGCCGATCTCCGCAACAGATTTTCCGGTCCCCCGCTGGTCCACATCCACGGTGCCGAGCCGGTCCACGACGCCCGCGTAGACGGCGGCCGCAAGGTCGTAAATGTTGCGGTGGTGGCCATAAAACGTTGTCCGATGCACCCCTGCCTGCCGGCACAGCGCGGCCACGCTGATGTCCGCCAGTTCATGCTCGCGCAGGAGCTCCCACAGGCCGGCTTCCAGCGCCTCACGGGTGCGAGCGGTCCGCGGCTCCTCCGCGGGAGGGCGCCGCGCTGCGTGGGGTGTTTCCGGTGCAGACATAGGACTTATCTTCTCAGACACACGGAAGGGCCCCGCCGAAGCGAAGCCCGTCCGTGCCGCGGCGCTGGGGGACGCCGCAAGCTTGTGTGTTTGCCGTTAGTGATTGGTGGGTCCGGCGGGTTCTCCGCCGTCCAACACCATCTTATTCAACACCTGTCGAAAAGATTCTAGTCCCCAAAAGCCGAGAATCTGGCGGAGGAAAACATCTGGGCGTGTTGCAGTCCGCTTAGAATCCGGGGCCGAGCCCCTGTTCATAGTCACCCGCTGTGGCGCTGCTGACCTTGGTCGCCCCGCTCAGGCTGCCCTCCTTGCCGCCGGTGTAGACGGTGTAGGTGTCCCCGGCCCTGATCTCCGGCGCAGAATAGATCAGCGAGGCGGTCTTCTTGGCCGGCACGAAGGACGCCACCACCGTGCCGTCGGCGTCCGCCACCTGGATGAGGGTTCCGGCGGAGACAGCGGAGTTAAAGCTGATCTGCACGCCCGACTGGGCGGAGGATTCCGACGGCGCCTGCGCCATCCCGGCACTGCCCGCCGCGGTAACCGTCCCGCCCTCGATGGTGAGGGTGCCGTTGACGTCCAGGGCGCCGTTGCCGTTGTTCGTGGGCCCGTGTACGACGACGGTTCCGCCGGTGATGACGGCGTCACCGTTCGAATCCAGGCCGTCACCCTCGGCGTTCACTGTGAGCGCGCCGCCTGTGATCGTTAGCGAGAAGTCGCCGGCCGCTTCTTCGCCCTGGCCCATGCCTCCGGTGCCGCCGGGCTCCATGCCGCCCGGCGGCTGGACGGGCATGTCATTTCCCGCACCTTCGGCAATGCCGGTGCCCGAGCTGTCGGAGCTGCCGCCCGCGGCGTTCACACCGTCGTCGCTGGCCGTAAGGTCGACGGTTCCGCCGTTAATGGTGATGTGCCGGGCTTCCAAGCCTTCCACCGATTCCGTCACACGGACGGTCCCCGCGTGGACGGTCAGCAGGGTTTCGGCCTTGACCCCGTCATCGCCGGCGGCCACCGCCAGCTCGCCGCCGTAGATACTGGACCACCCGCGGTCCGCTTCCTCATCGTTGGTGGCCTTGACGCCGTCGCCCCCGGCTGTGACGTTGTACCGGCCGCCGGCCAGAACCAGGTAGTCCTTGCCCTTGATGCCGTCGTCGGCAGCGGTGACGGTGACGTTGCCTGCTGCAAGGACCAGGCCGTCCTTGGAGACGATGCCGTCATAGGCGTTGCCCTTCACCGTCAGCGCACCGCTCCCGGCGATGGTCAGGTCCGCCTTGGAGTACAGTGCAGCGTTGGGGGCGTCGTCTGCAGTGTCGGCATAGGTGGCGGCATCCGTCAGTGTGTTGGTGCTGCCCTCTTCCAGGTAGACGAGGACCTCGTTGGCGGTGCTGACCACAAACGGTGAACCGGTGCTGCTGGTCAGGTTCACGCCGTCGAGGATGACCCGGACCACGTCCTCCTCCCCCGCGGCGACCACCAGCTGGCCGTCGGAGAGCTCACCGGAAAGCCGGTAGGTTCCGGCTGCGGCGATCGTCACGGTGTTCCCGTCAACGGATACCCCGGCCGCCGCCGTGCTGTTCTCGCCATCCGCGAGCCTCACGTTAACCTCGTCGGCGGCATCCCAGGTGAGGTCATCGTCGTCGTAATGGGTGTCCTCGGTGATCGCCTCGGCCGTCACCGCGGGGCCGAAACCCCCGTCCGCACCTGTTGCCGCTGAAGCGCCTGGCGCGTCAGCGGCTGGACTGGGCGCTGTCGAGGAAGCTGATCCGCTGCACCCGACCAGGGAAGCCGCGAGGGCCAGGGCTGCCACTGAGGTGGCAAGAATGGAGGAGCGTACGGGTCGGCGGGTCGGACGGCGGTTCGGGGTGTCTGCGGTAGACGTGTGCGGCATGGATTTCCTTCAGCGGTTGATGACAGTAGGACTCTGCCTTCAACCGTGCCGCCGGTTCCTGTGCGGGTGCTGTGCCGCGGCACAGCCTCATATAAGAGCTGGGTAGAGGAGCCGGAAATGCGCCCTTCCGTGCGTGCCCGGGACCCGTTTGGGGGTCCGCTGTGTCCGAACAGTCCGCGTCTAGCCCGCCTGCGCCGGACGGAGCCGGTGCCGCGGGGGCAGCGGAATGATCGGCGAGGTCCGGTGCTGATAGGAAACATAGTCCGGATACCGGGACCGCGAAATACTTTCCGTGAAGACGGTGGATCCGATGAAGAGCAGGGTCAGCAGCGCCGCTCCCAGAATGGTCCCGTGCAGCCATGCCCCCGTGGCCGCCACCGCAAAGCCGTAGAACAGCCACCACTGCGCCTGTTCAAAGAAGAAGTTCGGATGCCGGGAGTATCGGAAGAGCCCGGCCTGGAGGAAGTCCGGCTGCGGCGTGCGCCCTGCCCTACGCTCTGCGGCCTTCCACCGCTGGAAGTTCCACTGCTGCTGGTCGGCCACTGTTTCTCCCGCCAGGGCGGCCAGGAACAGCACCGCCAGAGCCCAGTCCCAGGCATTCAGCGGACCGGTGTTCTCGTAGACCGTAAGGGCCGGCAGCGTCATCAGAAAAATAATGATGTTCTGGTAAATGCTGATGAACAGGAGGTTGAAGACGGCGAACTGCCACGGTTTCATGCGTTGGCGCAAAATAGCCCACCGGTAGTCTTCACCGCCGGGGGTATAACCGCCCTTACGCGCAAAGTTGAACGTCAGCCTGGCACCCCACAGCGTCACGAGGACCGCCATCAGCACCAGGCGGGCTTGGAAGCCGGAGGCCGCCGCAAACACCCACACATAGGCAAGCGGCACCAGCGACCAGATGCGGTCCGTCCAGGAATACTCCCGCGTGAGCAGGGAAAGCACCCAGGTTCCGGCACAAACGGCGGCGAAAGTCCACAGACAAACCATGACCGGGTTCATCCTTGGAGGATACGCGTGCGGCCGGCGGCGGGGAACGCTGCCCACCCGCCCGCGGCGTTCTGACCGCTGGTCCCGCTGGCCCGGCTGGTCCCGCTGGCCCGGCTGGTCCCGCTGGCCCGGCTGGTCCGGCTGGCCCGGCTGGTCCGGCTGGTCCGGCTGCATGCGTTCCCATCCTGTGGTACCTGCTGTGACAGCTGTGACCCCATCAGGTAACACCAGCCCCCAAGAGTGGGAACGTGTGTCGGGACGGCCCACGACGGCGGCTGGTAGCCTCGGCGCATGACCTCCCTATCCCTGCGGCCCTGGCGGCAGTCAGACTCCGATGCACTGGTTGCCGCCTACTGCGGCAGCCCTGATCTGGAACGGCAGCTCACCCCGGACGCCGGAACTACAGCAGGGGCTCGGCGGGTCATCCGGGAGGACCTCGGATGGGACCCGCGCACTGCCTGCAACGTAGCCATCGAGGAAGACGGCACGGTGGTGGGAAATGTAGGCATCAGCAGCATCAATGCCCGCCATGGCACGGCGTGGACGTATTACTGGCTGGCTGCGCCGGCGCGCGGACGGGGTTTGGCAGCCAGGGCAGTGGCGTCACTGGGCGGCTGGGCGCTGGAGGACCTGTTGCTCCACCGCTTGGAGCTGGGGCACCGGACCAACAATCGCGCATCGTGCCGGGTTGCCCGGGCGGCGGGGTTTGCGCCCGAGGGGATCCAGCGGGCCAAGCTGCGCTACGGCACGGAGCGCTTCGATGTGGAAACCCACGCCAGACTGGCCACGGATCCGGTCCCGGACGTGCAACTGATCAAGCTGGCTCTACCGTGAGCGCCGAGCTGCCAAGGAAGGATTCCGCGTCTCTCGTCCGCCCGGGCCTGATCGCAGTCTCCTACGTGATCTTCCGCAGGGGACACTCGGTGCTGCTGCAGCGGCGCGGCACCACCGGTTACCTGGACGGTTACTGGGCGACGGCGGCGGCCGGGCATGTGGAAGCGGGCGAGTCCGCCGTCGGATGCGCCATACGAGAAACCCGGGAGGAGCTGGGGCTCACCGTGGACACCGAACAGCTGATGCCGCTGACCACCCTTCACCGCAGCGGACCCGGGCCCTCGGACCGGGTGGACTTTTTCTTCCTTTGCACCGGATGGACCGGTGCGCCCCAGCTGCAGGAGCCGGAGAAGGCAACAGATCTGCACTGGTTTCCCCTCGCCGCTCTTCCCCTCCTGGTGGTTCCGCACGAACGGCTGGTATTCCAGGGGCTCGCGCAGGATGAGCTGACACCGCTGCTGACCGTCGGGTTCGCCCCGGATGGCGGCCGGTTGGATGCAACGGACAGCTACCCGGATGAGGTGTCCATCACCAGTCGGGGCTAACGGGGAACTAGGAGCGACGGCGACGGGCGGGGTCGGCCTTGCTGTGCTCACCCCGGTCGCCGAGGAGGTCCACGGCCAGCGTCACCAGTACCACCGCTGCGCCCATCAAGAGGCGGGGCTGCGGCAGGCCCCGCCGGACCAGCCAGCGCTCCAGACGCGCGTCCCAGTGCAGCGAAAGGGTTTGCAGCCTTGACACCAGAGTTCCAACACCCAACGCCAGGGCGGCGCCTGCCGCGGCCGAACCCGTGCCGGACTGCTTCCGGCCACCCGGAAACAGCCCGCCGGCCAGTGTGGCGGCGGCGAGCGCACCGGGCACCAGTACAAAGGCACGGCGGGTCCGGGACGACCAATCGGCGGGGCGAAGGAGCGTTAGCGCACCGGAAACTGCGGCGGCGGCCAGGGACAGCGGCAGGTTCTTCATGCCTCCACGGTACTGGACCCTTCCGGTGGTCCGGCCGGAGACAACACCTCCACGTCCCTGCACACGGACAGCCGGCCCAGCGCGGCCGCCACTCCGACGCTGACAGCCAGCTCCAGCGCAGCCGGGCCCGAGCCGCCGCCCAGCCCAGCACCCAGAATGACTGACGGCACCGCGAAGAACACCGCCACATGAACCCACTGACGGCGCACGGGGCGCAGAAGGAAGCCGAGCCCCAGGGCAATAGGCTCGCCCAACAGCAGAGCTCCGCCTGCACCCCAGAGCATCAGCGCCGCCCAGAAGCCGAAGGCGTTCACCTCCGGGAGCGGATCCCGCAGTGCCGCCGCGATCAGCAGGGCCGTGGCAGCCCCCAGCCACAGCCCGGTGGCAACAAACCAACCCTTGATCAGGGCAAGGTTACCCAGCACAATTCTGGATCCAGCCGCCGGAATCAACGCTTTGCGCGTCATGTCTCCCCCTTTCCTGCGGATAAGAGCCGCCCGTCCCCGCGGCGATGCTCACACCGCTCCCGCTTTGGCTGAGCGTATCCGGACGTGCACCCCGCAGCGTGGACCCCGGTCAGCCGTTCCGCGAGCCGGTGCGGCGCGGTCCCGGGTCATAGAGCGTTCCGCTGCGGAAACGGTCGCTGAAATTGTCCAGGGCAAAATCGCGGAGATAACCGTCTCCGGCGAGCTCCGCCGCCGCAGCCACCTGGAGTGACAGGGACGCGCGGTGCAGCTGCGCCCTGGCCACCAGCTCCGCGTCGGCAATGTCTGCGACCGCGGCGGCGCCGAAGGCTCCCACCAGCGGAGCCAGGTCCATCGCAGGGTCACCCACACAGGCGTTGTCGAAGTCCACCAGCCCGGAGATTTCCGTGCCGCTCCACAGCACGTTGTGCAGCCCCAGATCGCCGTGCACAACGGCGGGTGCCACCCATTCCTCAGCCGCCAGGACGTCCGCAACTATCCTTCCGGCCGCCCGTGCTTCCGGCGGAAGCAGACTGGCGGTGATGCCGGCGACGACGGCGGGCCACTCGTCTGCGCCGCACCACTCCCGGACCGGTCGGAGGCCGCCTCCGGAGACCGTAATAATGTTTGTCATGGCGGCCACCACCGCGGCTAAGGCTCCCCGCACCGCTTCCCACCGCTCAAACGGCCGGTGCTCCCCGGGGACAAAGCTGTTCATCTGGGCGGACCAGCCGTCGCCGTGAAAGGGTGCCCTCAGCTCAGCAGGGATCCGGAACGGCAGCCCGGCGGAGGCGAAAGCGGTCAAATTCTCGGCTTCGCGCACAGTAGTCCGAAGATGGCGCGGACCGTACACCACCCGGATAACGGCGTCCTCCCCCAGCACGGCCACGTGGTGGAAGGCGCCGCGCCGAAACTGCACCCGGTCCCACGCCAGGTCCGGCCACACGGACCGCAGGCCGGCCCACATGTCCGGCGGGTGCGGATCCGGTCCTCCCACGTACGGACTGTCGGAGTCAGTGAACGCGCCTGCTGCACCCGCCCCCGGTCCGGCCAAGTGCCTAGTCCTCAGAGCCGGTCAGGCTCACTTCAAGCTGGCCGCCGCGGATCCGGGTCTGGAACACCGGCTGCGGTGCGGTTGCCGGTCCGCGCATCACCTCTCCGTTCTCCACGGAAAAGGCGCTGCCGTGCCAGGGGCACACCACGCACAGCCGCCCGCGCGTGTCCTGCAGGTGCCCTTCGTGCAGCGGACCGCCCAGGTGGGAGCAGGTGTCCGCCAGCACCGACACGCCGTCGTCGTCCGTGCCCTCCCGGCGCAGGACCATCACCGGCACAGTGCCCAGATTGGCCTGGCGCGGCTGCCCCACCGTGAACCCCTCCAGCGGACCCAGTGCATGCCACCCGGCGGGGGCCTCCTCCGGGAGGTCTTCGTTGCGGTTCACTCCAGCCCCCTGACGGTAGGAGAGGTGCCCGCCCAGAAACCCTCCGACGCCGGCGACCGAAAGACCGGCGAACGCCAGCAGCTTTCCCTTCCCATGATGTCCCCGGTTCCGGGCCAGCCACGAGGCGGCGTACAGGGCGGTGGCAAGCGCACTGGAGGCCTGGTGCACCACGCCGGTGCGCTGCTGCGGAGTATCGAGCTGGGAGAAGTCGGTGACTCCGGTCAGTGCCGTCGGTGCTGCCGCCAGCACGCCCAGGCCCACCAGCGTCTGGGCCGCCCGCTGATTCCCCGGCAGCAGGTCCAGGACCGCGGCGGAAACCCACGCTCCCAGCGGCACGGTGACCATCAACGGATGCACCGGATGCCCCAACGGAACACCGTGCAGCGCGTCGGTGACCCGAGGGGAGGGCAGTGCCTTCCTTACCAGCCGGGCTACGGTGCCGGCAGCGGGATCCAGCCAGGCTGCCCCCTCCAACTTGTCGACGGAACTGACCAACGGCAGACGCGGCATGTTCTTCTCCTCAGGCAGTGCTGGCGGGACGCTCAACAGGGTAGCCACCGACTCGGCCCCGCACCACCCGTAATGGGTATCCGGGGCCACCGGAACCGTGTTCAACGTGGTACCCGGCACCGGCGGGCTGCTCCGGCCGGCCGTAGATGAAAGTGCAAACCCGGCAGCAAATCCGGCAGACTGGCCCCATGACGTCGGGGGAAGATACTCAGCCACAGATATTCCGCACTGCCATTCCTACCCGCTACCGGCTGGTTCTGGGCATCCTGGGACTCGCCGTTCTGACCGGCACTGCCCTTGCTGCCCTGGAGGCGGGTCCCGGAGTGCTGGTGACCGGCATTTTCACGACGGCCATCATTGCGCCGATGATGTTCATGACGGCGCTGATCCGGGTGGGCGCCGCAAGCCTGCAGATTCGAGTCGCCGGCGTTTTCCGGACCGAGGTTCCGTACCGGGACATGAGGGCCGTTTCGGCAGGGCCGGTGACCGGGCTGCGCTACGGAATGGGTCTGCGGATCCTTCCGGAGGGTACCGGCTACCTTGTTGGCGGACCCTCGGTCAGGATCGAGTGCCGCGGCGGCGATGTACTGGTGTCCTGCAGCGAGCCGGAGAAGCTGCTCGCCGCCGTCGTGCCAAGGTTGGCCCGCGGATCCGGGGACCGGACGCAGCCGGTTCCGTAACCGCGGGCCGCCCCTGCCGAGGTACGGCCGGAGCGCCTAGGGCAGCATGTCCTTACGGCCGTCCGCGATGGCGCTGTGACTGGTCATTCCGCCGTCAACGGTGAGGAGCTGGCCGGTGATGTACCGGGACTCGTCCGAGGCAAGGAACACCATGGCTGCGGCGATATCCTCCGGGGCGCCGATGAACGGCAGCGAGTTGTGCCCGCGGATCGATTCAATGACATCCGCGGACAGGTTGTTTTGCAGCGCCGGAGTCATGATGGCGCCGGGAGCGATCGCGTTGCACCGTACGTACTGCTCGCCGTACTGGGTGGCGATGTACTGGGTCAGGCGGATCACTGCCGCCTTGGCTGTCCCATAGGCAGCCTGCAGGAAGTCGCCGGAGATGCCGGCAACGGAGGCGGTGTTGATGATCGAACCGCCGCCGGCGGCGATGAGGTGCGGCAGCGCGGCGCGGGATCCAACCACCGTGCTGCGCACGTTCAAGGCCATGGTCCGATCAAACTCCGCCATGTCCATGCGCAGCAGGTCCAGGTCCTTGCGGGGGTTGCTGCCGCCCACGTGGTTGCACATGATGTGCAGGGCACCGAATTCTTCCACCGCTGACTCCACAAGCGCGTGCAGCGACTCTTCCTCCAGTGCGTTCACCGCCAAGCCCACGGCGCGTCCACCGGCGGCAGTGATTTCAGCAGCCGCATCCGCTGCTTTCTCCAGTTCCAGGTCACCGATGACGACGGCGGCGCCCTCCGCTGCCATCATTGCCGCTGCCGCGCGCCCGATGCCGCTGGCACCTCCGGTGATGACGGCTACCTTGTTGTCCAAACGGTTCATGGTGTTCTCCTACATTCTCTATCCGGTACGCCGGCGCCCTTACGGCACCGGTAAAATCAACGCATTCAGGGCCGGCGCGTACACCGAAACCAGGGTAGGTTCGGCGGCGGCCAGCAGGGCTTCGTCCCCGCGGAGGGCGAGGGCATCCAGCAGGCCCAGCAGCTGCGCAGCAATCAGACTGCTGCGCACCCGCGCATCCGCCCCCTGCAGCCGCTTGACCAGCGGCTGGATCATTCCATCCTCAATCGCTTCACCGAGGCTGTGCCCGACTTTTTTGTTGCCCGACGCCCGCATCAGGACGCCGTAGACACGAAGCGCACGGGTTCCTCGCATCTGCACTGCCGCACCTACCAGCTGAACGGCAAGGTCCGGCAGGGGAGCCTGCAGCGCCTGTTCAAACGCCCGGTGCAGCTGGATAGTCGCCAGGAAAAGATCTTCCTTGCTGCCGAAATAACGAATAACCAGTGCCGCGTCGGCGCCCGCAGCAGCAGCTATGGACCGCACTGAGGTTTTCTCAAAACCCTGTTCCGAAAAGAGCTGTGCAGCTGCCTCCGCGATGCGCTTGCGCGTGGCGGCGGAGGACTCCTGGAAGGGGGAGGATTCGGGAAGCTGCATGGTGTTCCTCAGGGGAAAGCGAAGGGGTGTCAACGGCGTTGACACCCAGCGTATGCCCAAAGACCTCCTACTGTCAACGACGTTGACAGTCGGAGGCTGACCAGTCGTTAACCCAGAGGTGCCGCCCTCCTCCGTCACGGAGAAGAGCGGCACCAGGCGCCGGGGGGGGCGGAGGAGCCGGTGGTCAGCGGCGGGCGGACACGCCGTCGGGCGCACCCGCTTTATCCGGGGCGGTCCCGGATGTTCCCGCGGAACCGCCGTCGCCCTCCCCCGTGTCATGCGGATGGCGGCGCTCCAGGGACGCGCCCTCGACGTCGACGTCCGGCAGGATCTTGTCCAGCCACTTCGGCAGCCACCAGGCTTTGTCTCCGGCCAGGTGCATCAGCGCCGGGATCAGCAGCATCCGCACCACAAAGGCGTCCAGGAGAACACCGAAGGCCAGCGCAAAGCCAATGGGCCGGATCATGGTGCTGTGCGAGAAGATGAAGCCGCCAAACACTGCAGCCATGATGATCGCGGCGGCGGTGACCACCGAGCGGCCGGCCCGCACACCCTGGACAACGGCGACGCGCGCCGGCATTCCGTGGGCGTAGGCCTCCCGCATGCCCGAGCCCAGGAAGAGCATGTAGTCCATGGCCAGGCCGAAGAGGATGCCCACCAGGATGGTCGGCAGGAAGCTCAGGATCGGTGCCGGAGTCTCCACACCGAAGACGCCGGAGAGCCAGCCCCACTGGTAAATGGCCACCACGCCGCCCAGCGCCGCGAAGTAGGACAGGATGAAGCCCAGCGTCGCGATCACCGGCACGAAGATGGAGCGGAACACCAGAATCAGGATCAGCAGCGAAAGTCCCACCACAACACCGAGATAGATGGGCAGCGCCTCGGACAGCTTGTCCGAGATGTCAATGTTGCCGCTCGCAGATCCTGCCACGCCAATCTCGTATTCGCCGTTCAGCGGAGAAAGGTCCCGCAGGGTGTGGACGAGGTTTTCCGTGGACTCACTGGTGGGACCTTCGGTGGGAATGACCTGGAAGGCTGCCACGCTCCGGTCCTCGGAGGTACCGATCGGGGCAACAGCGGCCACATCCTCCTGGTCGAAGAGAGCCCGGGCTATTTCGGCCTGAGCACCCAGGGCTTCCGCCTCGGTGGGCTCACCGGGCAGCTCGGCCACCACCAGCAGCGTGCCGTTCTGGCCTTCGCCGAACTTCTCCGAGACTGCGGCGTAGGCCTGGTACTGGCTCGAGTCATGGGCCTCGGAGGAGCCGTCAGGCAGGTTCTGCCGCAGGTCCAGCGCCGGGATGGCGATGAGCAGCAGGCCGGCGACGGCGGCAACCACGGTCAGGATGGCACGGCCGGTACCCATGGGCTTCGCCTGCGCAACGGCGGGCTGTCCGTTTCCGGCGGTACCGGCCTTGGCGGCGGAAGCATGCCCCTGAAGGGCAGCACGTTCCTTGCGGCTGAGGACGCGCATGCCAACCAGCTTCAGCAGTGCCGGTGTCAGGGTGACGGCGATCAGCACGGCCACGGCCACGCAGGCTGCTCCCACGGTGCCCATCAGTCCCAGGAAGGGGATCCCGGTGACGTTCAGGGCCAGCAGGGCAATGAACACGGTGGCACCCGCGAACACCACGGCGTTGCCGGAGGTGCCGTTGGCCAGTCCAATGGATTCCTGCAGGCTGTAGCCGGCCTTCAGCTGGCGCCTGTGCCGGTTGACGATGAACAGGGCGTAGTCAATGCCCACGGCCAGGCCCAGCATCAGACCCAGGACGGGGGTAATCGAGGCCATTTCCACCACGCCGGAGAAGGCCAGCGCGCCCAGGGCGCCGATTCCGACGCCGATCAGTGCGGTCAGCAGGGGCAGGCCCGCCGCGATCAGGCTGCCGAGCATGACCACCAGGACCACCGCTGCGACCGCGATGCCCACCACCTCACCAACACCGAAGAGGGTGGGAACGGCGGCGGCAATATCTGAGGAGAAGTCCACCTTGACGCCGTCAATCGGCTCGTCCTCGAAGGTGGCCACAAGGGCGTCCTTGGTTTCCTGCGTGATTTCCATCTGGGTTTCACTGAAGACCACATTCACCACAGCGGCGCTGCCGTCTTCGGAAACGGTGCGGATTTCCTTGGCCATCTCCAGCAGATCAGCGCCCTGCTCGGCTGGCAGTGCCTGCGCTTCAAGCTCGGTGTTGGAAGCATCAAGTTCCGCGCGGCTGGCGTCCAGGGTTGCCTGCTGTGCGTCCAGCCCGGCGATCACTTCCGCCGGCGCGCCGGCCGCCTCGGCCTGCGCACGTGCGGCATCAAGCTGGGCCTGCCCGGCGTCGAGCTGGGCCCGAGCGTCCTCTAGCTGGGCGCGGCCGGCGTCGATCTGTGCCTGCCCCTCGGCCAGCTGCTGTGCCTGTGCGGCCCGCTCAGCCTCGGTGGCAAAGGGGTCAACGACGGTTTCCACACCATCAAGGTTGGACGCCTCGGTCACCAGCGCGGAAATCTCCTGCTGCTGTTCCTCGCTGAAGCGCGAGCCGTCCTCGGTCTGGACAATGACTGACCCCGATCCGCCGGAAGCCTGCGGGAGCTTTTCCTGGAGGCGCTCGGTGACCTGCGTGGTGGGGGTGTTGGGGATGGAAAACGCGGTCGCGAGCGTGCCGCCGAAGAGAGCGAACGCCGCTCCGGCAAGCACAAGAACCGCGATCCAGACCGCCAGTACGGTGCGGGCCCGGCGCGCGGCCGCCCGACCAAGTCGGTAGAGGAATTCAGCCATGAGAGTCCTAACAGGGGATGGGAGCGAAAGAGGAGGGGTTAGCCCAGCCGGGGTGCTGGTTCGGTGTGCCTGGGTGTCGATTCGGTGCCGTGGCCGTCCCGGACTGCTCCGATGAGCTGTTCCAGGTGCCCGGCCCAGACCCGCCGGGAGTCCTGCGTGTCCACGGCGCCGGTTTCGGCGGCCCAGTGGTGGTAGAGGACCCCCACGCCGCCGGCGACGGATCCCACCAGCAGGTGGACGGCAAGTTTGTCCGCGTCCGGACGGCGGTGAAGCATGGCGGCCAGGAGCCTGTTGCTCACCTCTGTGAACACGCGCAGTGTCATCAGCGCCTGCCGCGGAGACGGCTCTTCGATGGGTCTGCCGAGCATCCGGGTCAGATAGGCCATGGGAGCCACCAGATCGGTGGAGCGCAAGGCCGCGGCCATCTCCTCCATCATCGAAGCGTCGGTGCCTTCACCTTCCGCGGGCACCTCTGCCAGGGTCTCGACGACGGCATTGAGCACGTCTCCGCACACTTCAGTGACCACGTCATCCAGGGAGGAGAAATGGTTGAAGACTGTGCGCCGGGATACGTCTGCGCGTTCGGCCAGCTCGTCCACGGTGAAGTCCGTCCCCGTCCGTTCCTCCATGAGGGCAGCGGCGGCAGCAACAATTGCCTGCCGGTGGCGGCTCTTAAGAGCGGCACGGCGGTCGGTGGAGGGTTCCGGAAGCACATCTCTACACTAAGTGCACCGATGCACTAAGTGCAATTTGTCTCGCAATGCCGGCGCAGATCGATAAATGTCGATACCAGCTCCGCCGGCCCTCAGGTTTTTGGCGGCTGGTCCAATAGAGCCCGCCCTAGGTGTACTCAGACGGCACGTTAATTACACCGGGTGATCGGTGCTTTGCCTCCGAGGCTGCCGTGTGGCCGGTGGTTGTTGTAGAAGTCTAAC